>JAPOIQ010000412.1 GCA_029978815.1 bacterium | reverse complement strand
TGTTGTGGTTGAGAATTCGACATCGCAACGACTGAGTAATTCCGGTCGCCGTCTGCTGACGCTGGTAGCGGCGTTAGATGTCCTGGGGGCTGACACTTCGTTCTCGACTCGCTTGGCAGGACCTGAGCCGGTTGATGGTGTCGTCAACGGTGACCTTGTGCTCGTCGGGGGAGGGGATCCGTCGGTTACCTCCGCTGCACTTTCGTTTCTCGCCGCCAACTCTCCGTGGGGATATACCGAACTTGACGTTCTCGTCAATGCTCTTTCGGTGAGTGGCGTGAAGCGAATCACCGGTGACATCGTTGGTGATGGAAGCCTGTTCGTGGAGGAACAGCTCGCCCCTGGCGATCTACCGACATGGTCGGCGCTAATCGTTGACGATGGCAGGATTCTGACGAGCGCACAAAACCGCGGCATTAACAGTGCTCAAACTGCGGCAAAGACACTGCTTGATCTCCTCCGCTCGGCAGGTATTTCTGTAGGCGGAAGCGCGAGAACAGGAACGGTCGGCGAAGATGCCGTACCGCTTGCAGTTATTGAGAGCACGTCCCTTCGAGTTATTGCTCAGTCACTCCTTCGTTCGAATCTGACGAGTGATACGTGGTCGGTGGTGTTTGGCAACATCGAGAGTCAGGTTGCGAACGAATTTTCGGTGAATGCGTTTCCAGACAGCGGGCTCAGCGCGATGGTGAAGCACATGAACGACGGATACGGCACCGAGATGTCGCTGTCAGGAGGCGGTGTCCAGATGTCGTGTCGAGACCTCGAAGTAATGACGGAACTCCTTGCCGAACAGCATCCAGAATTCTTTGGAGATGTCGTTATAGGTGGAGTCGCCGCGACCGGAGTTGTCATCGCTTCCGAAGAAGACTCAATCATTCTGGCAACAACGCCTCTGGGTGTCGAAGTGACGGCGATGGGAAACTTTGGTTCACTTGAGTCCGCAATGAGTGATGTCTTTAATGTGATCGACCGCTTTTCAGATGAGCGGGACCCCCTTGCGTTCAGTCCGGAGGCGTTGATCAGTGGCCGCTGAGCACGAGTCATTCGTATCTCCGATGTTTCCGCTCTCGGCGGTCGTGTTTCCGAGCACGGCATTGCCCATGCGCATCTTCGAACCGAGGTATCAGCAGTTGATGGCTGACCTACTCGCGGGCGACGGAGAACTTGAGTTTGCGATTTCGCCGATTGTTCGCGGTCGTGAGGTTGGCGGTGGCGATGAGCGTTTAGAAGTTGCAACGATGTGCAAACTTGCGCAAGTCATGGTGCAACCGACAGGGGAGTACACCTTCCTTGCGCTTGGGCAGCGACGGGTTCGTGTCGTTGAGTGGCTCGAGGATGACCCCTACCCACGGGCCGAGGTTGTCGAGATGTCAGACGGAGACGAACTGCCTCCGGCATCTGCTGTTGCGCGGGAGATCAACCGTGTCGAGAAGGTGCTCATTCAACTTGGTGCGGAGGTACCCGATCACCTTCCTCTCGTCGATGGAGACGAGCGTTTGGCCGCATTCCGATTGGCGGGCATGGTCCCGATTGCCGACCTCGATCG
>JAPOIQ010000258.1 GCA_029978815.1 bacterium | reverse complement strand
GACGTTGTAACGATTTAGCACTTCTTCGCCAAGAAACGACACCACATTGGCTCGGGCCCGATTCGCAAAGTCCTCACGAATTTCGTAACCAGTAATCTCGGCGCCCCATCGAAGCATCGTCATCGACAGCGCTCCCGAACCGACGCCGCTTTCCAATACTTTCACCCCAGGCGAGATGTCCGCGAGGACACAGATCGGGGCAAGATCTTTGGGGTAGATGACCTGCGCACCACGCGGCATCTCGAGAACGAAATCTTCAAGTGTCGGTCTCAGCACGGTGTATTCGGCACCGTGAGTGCTTCTCAGCACCGTGCCCTCGACCGCATCGACGACCTCGGAATGCGAAACAAAACCTGCGTGACTGTGAAATTCACCACCTTCAATCAGTTCAACAAGGTACCGACGACGCTTCTTGTCGAGCAGCAAGACTCGTTCTCCATATGCGAACGTTTGATTAGTTGCCATCTTGGCTCCCCCATTGGGCGTCGAACATTTTGCGAGCTTTCTTGTTCAGCACCATTCTGACGGGTATTGGCTCATGTCCCGATGCCGAGTCAACAAGACGACAGAATGCGCATGCCTGGTCGGCAGTTGCAGCAGGAGCGCCACACGTTGGACAAGAACTTGGTGCGTCAATTGCGGCACTCTGCTCAAGCACTGGCCGCATTCGATCGAGGAAGCCCAAGTAGAACGATGCTTTGGTTCCGGGCGAAGTTGCATCCAGAGCGTTGAGCGCGTCCTTATAGGCGAGGTGTTTGTTGCCTAGGGCCATCGGGCATTCTTCAACGACGTAGTCGATACCTCTCACAACACACCACGCAGCCATTTCTCGCTCGGTAAGGCGCACAAGTGGCTTCACTTTTTTACCAAACCCGCTTCCTGCTGACAGTACGGGCGCTTGCCGCCTGAGGTACTCAACGTCCCAGCGCAACGTGTTGCCAAACAAAACTGCCGCTTCATCATCGAGGTTGTGTCCTGTTGCCAACACGTCGTAGCCCTCACGCTTCGCTACCTCATCGAAAATATGCCGCTTCGATAACCCGCAAGCAGAACAGGGGCTTCTTCCCGTCACGCCGGCAGCGGTTGGGATGTCGAATCCGTGCTCGTCACGGATATCGATTTCGATGAGCTTCAATTGGCGATCGGCAGCAAACTTTCGGGTAATGGCACCGCTCTCATCGCTGTACTCCCCGATACCGAGGCCGATGTACAGCCCATCGGCTTGATAGCCCTCCTCCACGAGCATGTCCCAGAGCGCAAGTGAGTCTTTTCCACCTGACACCGCCACAAGCACCCGGTCTTCAGGCTTCAACATGTCGAAGTCTGAAATCGCTTTCGATAATTGACGGCGACAGAGCTGAATGAAATGCTCGCTGCAGAAATTCGCGTTATGCCGCGGCAGGTCGATAACCGCTGGTTCGCCGCAGGATCGGCACTTCGACATCTCTAGCCCCCTGAGATCACTGGGCGAAGTTCGACACTGTCGGGCTCTCGAAGAATGGTGTCCGATGGCACGAGGGTTCCATTACAGATCACGATGTATGCCTCCGGTGCGAATCCGAGCTCAAGCAAAATCGCCCTCGCAGGCCTGTCCCCTCTCACCTCAACCTCGCGAGATGGCTGTCGCAGCCGAACGATCACCGCCTACCGCCACGTCGAACCACCAGCGACATTGCTGTTCCCGGCCGCATCTTGACCCTTCGAACCGTTTCAGGCTGTCGACTCACAAGCCGTTGAGCTCCTCGGATGATGAGCATCCCGACCGCAAGCGATCTGAACACGGGGCTTCCGCCCCAGATCCCGCGGCGAAGAGATGTCTTAACAAATCGGTCAACAGTTTGACGGCGCATGCTCACGAAGTCTCAGAGCCGTCGAATATCGATGATTGCTGATTTCTTCCGACCGGAACGTCGACCGAGGAGGTACGCAGCGACCGCAACAGCGACACCGACCACAACCCCGATAGTGACGATGGTTTGTCGGCGATCTTCAATTTGCCCACGCAAGCTGTTCTGAAACGACCCCAGCGTTGACTCGAGTTCGTCACGATCAATCGGTGAATTCTGCGTTCCGCTCATTTTGAACCACTTTCTCGCTCACGGTCGGTAAACAGCTCGGTTCTGTTGATTCGTTGCAGCGTCGCAATAAGAACTGCCACGCCAACCACGAGCACAACGAAGTACGGCAGCCACGAAAGCCGGGAGTCGGCTGCGGAGATACCAGAGAATTCTGTTTGAAGTAACCGAAGGATGCCAAGTAGTCCGAGGGCGACTCCGCCACCGATAAGAATTCCTCCGGCGAGGCCGAAGAGGAGCCAGCGGCCTGCACCAGAAAGAGGCTGCAGCAACTGCCCTTTTACATAGGACGTCAACGAGTCGATCACGGCATCGATCGAGGCCGGCCTTGCACGCTTCTCACGCGGCACGCTCTCAGATCGTTTGAACTTCACGGTGATATTCCTATCACGCTTCTCAACGATTCACGATCCTGCAACCTTCAGCGGGTCGCGCTTGAACCGCTCTTGCCATCAGCCGAAAGTAAGGAAACCTGATCGTTTCTCATCCCCGGCGTCGACGAACGACTCACAACTGGATCGGCAATGCGTCTGCATGTCGCAGTATTCCTGCAACGGCTTAGCCAGTTGTACCAGCCCGACGATAGTTTCAGTGCCATGTCAAGGCCGCCCGCCACCCAGTATTCGATCAGCCTCCAGGTCTCGCTCGACAACTCCCCCGGCGTACTCGGCCATCTCGCAACGGCGATCGGAAACGCCGGAGGCAATATTTATGCGGTCGATTCATTCGTCGCCAAGGGCGCTTTACTTGAGCGGGAAATGGTGGTCAACTGCAAAAGCGTTGAGCACCAAAACGAAGTCGTAGAGGCTGTCCAAAACACTCCTGGTGTCGTTCTGCGTAGCTGGTGGGACCGAACATTTCGGATGCATGAAGGCGGCAAAATCGAAGTGCT
>JAPOIQ010000349.1 GCA_029978815.1 bacterium | reverse complement strand
GCCTGAAGCGATCCAATGATGTTGAGGAGAAAGTTCGTGTTGACAGCTGGTGTCAGTTGGGGCCAAGTGATGTTCTTAAAGAGGCTCCAACCTCGAGCGCCATCGACTGCTGCAGCTTCAAATAGTTCAGCTGGGATCGTCTGCATTCCGGCGAGAAACACCACCATGGTGAATCCAGCGTTCGCCCAAATCTGAACGAGGACAACCCAGTAGAACGCATTTGTGCCGGCGAGAAATTGAGACTCAAGTCCGAGCCACCCGTACAGGGTGTCCATCGGGCCGCCCCCTGGACGCAAGAACAGTTTCCACATAAGCCCTTGCACTACGGCGCCAAGAATCACCGGAATGAAGAAAATGGTTCGGAAGACAAGATGTCCCCGAAGTTTCTGATTGACCAAAATCGCCATGAGAAGGCCGACACCAAACTGAATTACGGTCACAAGCACCATAAATTTCAGCGTGCGCCACAAGGCATCGAGGTTGTCTCTCGAGCGAGCACCTTCGAGAAGGAACTCGTAGTAATTCTCAAACCCCACCCACGAAATGGGCAGGCCTCTCAAACCAGTTGCATCGGTAAGGGAGTACACGGTCGTAAAGAGTGAGGGGCCGACTCCCATAACGAGGTAAAAGCCAAGACCCGGCAGGAGGAATAGCCACGGCAAGACTCTGCGTCTTCCGCCACCAAACAGATACTGATTTGCCATCGCTTTCTCCTTTCTGCCCCTCAGTCACACGCAGGCAATCCACGACCACGCGGACATACACAACGTAATTCGGAGGGTGGCCGATCAACATCGACCACCCTCCGTCTTACCTTCAGGCCGCCATCAGGCAGCCGAACTATTCTCAGCCGAGTCCAGCGGCAAGGTCAGCCTGAGCTGCTTCAGCGGCTTCAACTGGATCGGTGAAGTCACCGTTGTACATCCAGAGGGACGCAAGCGCTCCGTTCGCCCACTGACCGGCGCCAGCCGGTCCGACCCAGAACTGCTCGAAGCCGACAGCGAAGCTGCCTGCCTGCATGATCGGAGCAATCGATGCACCAAAGCGGCTCTCCAACTCGGCGGTGGGCTGAGTTGGGAGGTAATTCGTGGCGTTCGCAAAAGCGTTGTAGTTCGAGGCTTCGGAGAACGCTGCGAGGTAGGCCATTGCAATGTCAGGGACATCAGTGTCTGCTGCAACGCCCAGAGTCATGTCGTTCTTACCGTAGAACGTCTGGTTGTCTGCTGCGTTGTCGCTACCCGGGAATGGAATGTATTCCCATTCGAATTCGGCATCCTCGACAGCCCATGCATTCCAGCCACCCATGGGGCCGTAAGCAATGTCGCCTACCGCGTAGCGCGATGCAGCAGCGTCGCCGCCAAGACCTGCTGATTCGTCATCAAGCAGTGATGCGTAGGTTGCATAGCGATTGAACAAGTCAATGCCCTTTTCATCGTCCCACGCTGCAGAGCCGGTCCAGAGATCCTCGACGAGAGCTTGCTGATCTGGGTACATCGCCCCGAGGAGACCGTAAGTTCCTACGAAGATTGGCCAGCCATCGGCGCCGCCCGCAATCATGCACTTGTAGCCCGCATCTTCAATTGGGCCACATGAGTCGGCCAATTCGCTAAATGTCGTCGGCATGTCGACGCCTGCTTCGGCGAGGATGTCCTCATTTACGAACGTTCCGCTGTAGGTCACGCGACCAAGGGTCACGCCGTATGTGCCGCCATCAAATGATGCGCTCTCAACGGCTGCGTCGTCATAGTTGTCCAAGAATTCGCTTCCAGAGAGATCCATGAGCAAGCCGGCTTCAATGAGCTGCTGCCAGTACGGGGGCTCAGCATCGGTCATGAATGACTGAACTGGGTTTGCGAAACCCGTGACGCTCACTGTGGTGACGTCAATATCGCTTGCTGTCAGACGAGTCTGATTGACGGTTGGGAGGTCATCGGCGTTGACCACCGAAAGGTCGATTGAAACGCCTGGGTTAGCGGCTTCAAACTCTTCGTTAAATTGCTCGAAGAACTCAACACCGGATGGGTTCTGGTGGATGAGGACTCGGAGGGTTCCTTCGAGTTCCGCTGCTGGCTCCTC
>JAPOIQ010000337.1 GCA_029978815.1 bacterium | reverse complement strand
TCAGGTCCCCGACTTGCCGTCGTAAAACTCCTCACCTCAGAGCCGGGTCTCTACGGGCTCGGCTGCGCAACCTTCACACAACGAATTCACGGTGTACGAGAGGTCATAGAGCGACACCTCACTCCATTTCTCATCGGTCGAGAGGTGTCACGCATCGAAGAACTGTGGCAAATGATGATGGTTCACGGCTACTGGAGAAATGGCCCGATCCTGAACAACGCGATCTCAGGCATCGACCAAGCATTGTGGGACATCAAGGGGAAGCTCGCCAACATGCCGGTCTTCGACCTACTCGGCGGGAAGTCTCGCGAGGCCGCCCGGGTGTACGTGCATGCTGACGGCGCAAGCCCTGACGAAGTTGCTGCTAACGCAACCCAACTCGTTGACCAGGGCTACCGACATATCCGAGTTCAACAAGGCCTCTACGGTGGGAACTCCAACAGTTTCAACAAGCCAGTTGGTGCACCAGATGGTGCGTATTTTGACCCCAAGCGGTACCAGGACGCCACGCTCCGAATGCTTGAGGAGGTAAGAAACCAACTCGGTGACGAGATCGAACTGTTGCATGACGTACACGAACGGCTGACACCCTCCGAAGCCATCCGATTTGCTCGTGACATTGAAGAATTCAGACTGTTCTTCCTGGAAGACCTGCTCGCTCCTGAGGATCTCTATTGGTTCGAACGTGTTCGAGCGCATACCACTACACCGCTCGCCATGGGTGAACTCTTCAATCACCCTCTTGAGTGGAGAACTCTCATCGAGGGGCGCCTGATTGACTTCATCAGAATGCACGTAAGCCAGATGGGCGGTATCACCCCTGCCCGAAAAGCGGCAGATCTTGCACATCTCTACGGCATTCGTACTGCATGGCATGGGCCCTCAGACACATCGCCGGTTGGCCATGCCGCAAACCTTCACATTGACCTTTGGACTCCGGCGTTCGGTATCCAGGAATGGTACCGACCATCTGAAATTGATTACGAAATGTTTCCGGGTCTTCCACGAGTGATCGACGGGTATCTCTATCCGAATGACCGACCCGGTCTCGGAATCGACATCGACGAAAAGCTCGCTCTTGAGTATCCAGTCGCCGACATTGTCGAGGAATGGACTCAAGCTCGTCGTCCTGACGGATCTGCTGCACGACCATGATCGATCCACTTCTGCAGAGAACTCACGCACCGGTTATTCCAGTCATCACCGTCCACGATCGCGATGACGTCGCTCCTCTCATCACCACATTGGCCGAGGCCGGTCTCACCACTTGCGAGATCACACTTCGCTCTGAGATTGGGATCGAGGCAATTCAGATCGCTGCCTCGCTACAGCTTGATATTGCCATTGGAGCGGGCACAGTGATATCGCCTCATCAGGTATTGGCCGCCACCGAGGCTGGAGCAACATTTCTCGTAAGCCCGGGCCTTTCGCAGGAGGTAGTGCAGTCAGCTCAACAGCTGGAGGTGCCTTTCATCCCAGGTATTGCTACCGCCTCTGAGCTGCAGACTGCGGTAGCACTCGGAGTTGACACGGTGAAGGTCTTCCCGATTGAACACATCGGAGGCCTCGGCTTACTCAACGCCTTCGCCTCGGTGTGGCCAACGATGAACTTTGTACCAACTGGCGGCGTCACCATCGAATCCGCACGGCACTATTTGCAACACCCAGCGGTCGTTGCCGTTGGCGGCTCGTGGATGCTTCCATCGGACGCCCTCAAAGCCAAAGACTGGAGCCGCGTGTCGCATCTTGCCTTCCAGACCTCTCAACTCGTTGGTGAGCAGCAATGACATCACCACTGGCCTGCAGGAGCTCGGCAGACACCAACTTTGATCTCATTGTCTTAGGGGAGGTACTCCTGCGTTTCGACCCTGGCGACCACAGGATTCGTTCAGCACGTTCCTTCACTGTCTCTGAGGGAGGGGGCGAATACAACGTCGGTCGCGCCCTTCGAAAGGTCTTCGGCAAACGAGTAGCGCTTGCGACAGCGATCGGAGACAACGAATTAGGACTCCTTCTTGAAGATCTTCTGCAACAGGGTGGCCTCAACTTAGATTTTGTCGTACGCAAACCGGCCGATGAGGTAGGCCACCTGCATCGCAACCCCACATACTTCGCTGAACGCGGCTTCGGTGTTCGAGCCCCGCGAGCAATGTACGACCGGGCGTCCACGGCCTCTTCTCTTCTTCACCCCGACGAC
>JAPOIQ010000310.1 GCA_029978815.1 bacterium | reverse complement strand
GGGGCACATTGGCTGACCGCCTTCAACGATCCCTCGCATCGACTGATCATTCAGACGAGCGGCTCATCCTGTGGGCGACATATTCAGTCCTTGTCTTCGGAATTCCAGCAGGGCCCGCATTCGACCGAACCGCCGAACGCCTGCGAATACGTGAACAACTTCGACATGACAGAGCGCTCCACGCCGCCCCTGCTCGGCTCTCGGCGAGGTCGCTAACGGCGCTCCCGGTTGCAATCCTCATTCTCCTAACGGTCACTTCCGAAGACGTTCGCACCTTCGTTCAGACACCAATCGGCATGCTGATCGTGTTCGTTGGATGCGTCCTCAATGAATTTGGTCGGCGAGCAATGCGTGCCGTGATCGAGCCATCGAGTCGACGGCGGCACTCAGCTCTCTCACAAGATCTCACCGACACTCTCGAGGGAATCTCGTTGGTTGTTATGGCAGGCGTTCAATTGCGGACCGTATTGATGAGCAGTTCAACGATCGTCACCGTTACCCTCCGACCAACATTTGAACAAATGGCATTCGATTTAGCTGACGGTGCGCTACTGGTCGATGCCCTTGAGCAACTCAGGTACAACGTCGGTGAGCACGACCAATTTGTCATTCACACGGTCATTGAAGGTCAACGTAACGGAAGCCCGATGTCGCAGACCTTGAGCAACCTTGTAGACAACATTGATCGCAGACGAGAGCGCGAGGAGGCACAGTATGTTCGAACGCTTCCTGTCCGGCTCGCTGGACCTCTCGTCGGCCTGACGCTGCCGGCGTTCGTCTGCCTCGCAGTTCTTCCGCCGCTCGCTAGTTCCCTTGCAGGTCTCTCGACCAGCCCACTTTCCTCTCTTTAAGTCGGAGAATTTATGCGCAACCAACGTGATGGTGGACAGGCCACCACCGAATACGCACTAGTGCTACTCGCCGCTGCATTCATCGGTCTACTCGTCATTGGGTGGGCAACAAGTGGCTCTGGCGAAGAACTCATCAGCCGCCTCTTTAGTCGAGTAATCCGAGCAGCTGTTGAACAGGCGTGACTTCGGCCAATCGACTGTTGAGTTTGCATTCGCCCTTCTACTTCTTGCGGCGATCGGCGTGGTTGGCATCAATTCGATTGTGGTCGTTCAACACCAAATTGATGTCACCTCGATTGCGCGGGAGGCTGCCCTTGCGGCCGCTCGATCAGCTGACCCCTACGCCCAAGCCCAACGAGTCGCGACTGCTCACAACTCAAACGTTGCAGATGTTGTTATCAGTGGGCATCGGGTAACTGTCGAGATTCAACGGCCGATTTCAACCGTTCTTCGCGTGATCGGAATGAGCGATGTGAATGCGAGCGTCACAATGCCACTCGAACCGCCATGAGTAATCTGACTTCTTCGCACGCGGAAGGAACACTCTCAAGAGATGATTTGGCATATTGCACTTCACGCCGACTGGCTGCACGCGCAACGCGTCGGTGAATACCTCATGAGTACACGTGGAATGACGCTTGACGAGGTGGGATATATCCATTGTTCAACCCCTGAACAGATTGAAGGCGTGGCTGAACGTTTTTACGACGACCTCGACAAGTTGCTTCTGCTCGAAATCGATCCCGATCGCGTTGGTTCAACAATTATTGAAGAGCCACCAGCGCCTGGCGTTGAGGAATTGTTCCCACATATATATGGGCCACTGCCAATCGACGCTGTGCGCAGCGTTCGACAGTGGACCAGAGGAGAAACCGGTTGGTTGCTTCCAGATCAGGGTCCGGAGAACACGCCTGAGGTGTCAGCACCCTTCTCTGAGTAGAAGGTTTCCTTCGGGTTGTAGTCGCGAGCTGCTTCTTCCATCGAAGCAATCTCTGAACGACCGACGACGAACCAATGCACTTCGTCCGGGCCGTCCGCAAGACGCAGCGTGCGCTGGCTTGCATACATGCGAGCGAGAGGGGTCCACTGCGACACGCCAGTGCCGCCGTGAATCTGAATGGCTTCATCGACAATCTGGCAGGTGCGGATCGGCACCATCGCCTTGACTGCGCTCACCCACACACGGGCTTCAGCATTACCGAGTTCATCCATTGCCTTGGCTGCGGTGAGCACCATGCGGCGCATCGACTCAATCTCGATACGAGCCTTTGCAATGACTTCTGGGTTCTTGCCAAGGTTCGCAATGCGCTTGCCGAATGCTTCACGGGTGATGCCACGTTTGACCATCAACTCGAGGGCCTTCTCGGCTGCACCAACTGAACGCATGCAGTGGTGAATACGGCCAGGTCCGAGACGGAGCTGCGAGATCTCAAATCCCTTGCCTTCGCCCCACAGCATGTTCGATGCAGGCACGCGTACGTTGTTGAAACGGATGTGCATGTGACCGTGAGGCGCGTCGTCGTTGCCGAACACGT
>JAPOIQ010000286.1 GCA_029978815.1 bacterium | reverse complement strand
TCCGGCAGTGCGATTTGCTAGCGGGTCGCTGCTCGCTGCGGCGACCGCCTCCTCGTAAGAACCGTGACCGTCGATCGTGCCATCAATCATCAAACGCAGCGTCACATTAGGGGTCTCGCCAAGCACTTCGGCCGCCTGCTCGGCCTTATACATCGAAGTAATGAACGCCTTCGCCCCGCAGTCATTCATGATGTACGAGAGTTCGTCTGAGGTGAGTCGAGAAGAGGCGGCGGTGTAGACAACGCCCGCGTAGTGGCAACCCCACAGCACCTCGAGGAAGTGCCGGTTATTTTCCATACAGATCGCAACGTGGTCGCCTGCTTGAATTCCGGCGTCACGGAGTACATGACTGAGCCGATTTGCTGCCGCATCAAGTTCAGCGAAGGTCTGCACCTCACCGCTACCAGCCATGATGAGGGCGGGTTTATCGGGCTGAGTTTCGATATGAGATCCGGGGAACATGTCCGAAACCTAGTACGTAGAAGCGTTTCATTCCGAAACGCACAGAAGATAGACGTCTTACTTCGGAACTGTGGCTGCGGGGGAGGCTTGAAGTGAGACCCGCTTACAGATTTCGTCGATCTGTTGACCGGCACGAAGCACCGCATCGTCCTCGATAAATCGTCCTTCGGCGTCGAACTCGTCGCCATCAAGGGTGGTTGAGGTGACATCAGTGTCGTTTAGGACATTCTCATTTCCTGCGAGGACAATTGCTGCAGCAGTCAAGTCACGTTCGATAACACCACCAGCAGCAATTCCGGCTTCAAGGTATAACCGTGCCACCTCATCAAGAGGCGTCCTCTCGTCGATGGCAAGGAGTTGATTGCACCAATCCGGAATGGGAACTTCCGGCGTGAGTGGCTCAAGTGTGGTGGGAGCTACCTCCAGAGTTGTTGACGTTGACGCTTCCGAGTCTGAATTCGACCGCTGTTCTCGAAGTGCCGCTATGCCAACTGAGCACATTGCCACGATCAGAACGACCCATCGCCAGGCTCCTTTCATAGCTCAGGCGCCTGCTCGGATGAGAACTCCAAGAACGACTGCAAAAAGAGCGAACACCAAACCTAAAGCCCCACCAATGGCTTTCGCGGCGGTAGATGTCCCTGCTGAGTGAATTGCGGCGGCAGCTCCGCTCAAAAGGACGGCGAGCACCTTCAACATCATCGCAATCTGATAGCCGCTCGATGTGGAGGAGACGTCAACAGTCATCAACGACCACATTCCTGTCAGCACAGCAAGAACGAAGGCGGGCCAGGCGACTCGGGCAAAACCTTTTGCGACGAGAGGCAACGCTGAGCGATGTTCCGAACGCAGCGCTGGCACAACAGCGGCGATGACAATTTGGCCGCCGACCCAAACAGCGACAGCACAGATGTGCAAAGTGAGTCTCACGGTGTCGAGTGCAGGAGTAAGGGTACTCATTTCGGTTCCTCGTTACTTTTCGGCATGTAGGGCTGCAAGCACCGTGCTCGCAGACAGTGCCCGATCATCCATTTTCGGGCTTGCAAGCAATCCGCCACCGAGTAGCACCGTCGAGGCTCGCTCAATGGCGGATTGGAGTTCTCGGATATTTCGTGGTGGTGGAAAGTACTCGTCTTCGTCTGTGACGCGTACGAGTTCGATTCCGTTCTTGGGCGAAAGGTGCTCGAGAACCTCTAGAACCAACTGTTCGGGCGCAGATGCGCCAGCCGTCACTCCAACCACCCCGGCGAGATCTGCCGGAAGTTCCGCAGCGGTATTGATGCGAACGACATTCGAGCAACCCGCATCGATGGCAAGGCGGGCAAGTGCTTTGGTGTTCGATGAGTTTGCCGACCCAATGACCACGATCGCGTCGCAACGCTCCGCCATCGCGAGCAACTTGCGGACCTTGTCGATCAACGTGGCGTCGGCATCACTCATGCGACCACATCTTCGCGGACCGGTGTCACGCGGTTGCGCCAGCAGCACCCGACTCGGACCCGTCGCTGGCTCGGCACACCGTGACCAGGTCGTGGCTGAGTC
Source organism: bacterium (assembly GCA_029978815.1). GTDB lineage: Bacteria > Actinomycetota > Acidimicrobiia > Acidimicrobiales > Ilumatobacteraceae > Casp-actino5. The sequence continues at coordinate 651 of JAPOIQ010000286.1, read as the reverse complement.
GTTCCGAACGTCGCTCTGCGTGGTCCGACGCTGTGCAGTCGGCATCGCGAAAGTCGATGACCGACCGATCGTGGCTCGTCTCGGCGTCGTCGGCGGACCAGACTCAGTGCGTTCACCCAACAGAGAGATCCGACGCATCCCCGACGAAGGTTGATGATGAGACAGCCGTCCGACCCAGCGAGCAGAGCAGACGCCCTGCCCGATCGCGCCCGCCGGCCGATCGTACGGCCGTGACAAACAGATCGAGCGAACTGATCGGTCGCGACTCGACATGCCCCTCCGGAATTCGGCCATTCCAGCGCATCAGTAACGGGACGCGAATGCCTCCTTCGAGCAACTGTCCCTTCTCGCCTCGCAGTGGACGATTGCTGGAGGTCAATTCGCGCGTTGGCCCACCGTTGTCGCTGAGAAACACGACGAGCGTGCTCTGATCCAGTCCACATTCGCGCAGCGTGCCGAGCACTCGCCCCACGCCATCATCAAGCTGCGCGAGCATTGCGGCGAAGATGCGGCGTTGAATGTCTTCAATGTGCGCGAACTTCTTCAAATAGACATCGGCCCCCTGAAGCGGGCTGTGAACGGCGTTGTAGGCCAGGCACAGGTGGAACGGCTGCGCGCGATTCCGCTGAATGAACTGCTCGGCTTCGCGTG
>JAPOIQ010000131.1 GCA_029978815.1 bacterium | reverse complement strand
TACCAATTCCATACCCATGAAGATGCGTCACCAGAACCCGGTACCGGTGGCATTGGCCATCCATTCTCCGCAGCATTGCCGTAGGTGCGAACAACACAAGCACGAACGTCACCCATCTCTAACTGTGCCTCGTTGCAAATAGGAGGTCGCACGGGGTGTTGCCAAGGGTCGTTGTCACCAAAGTTGAGCGCAGGAGGGGACGGTATGGCCGGCTCGTCAACGCTGTCCGATGGGGCAGCTGACACGCCGCCTGCGAGGAATGCGGCAGCCACGAGGATCACGGCACTCATCAGGACTCGGCGAGGGTAGGGAATCATCGTCAAATGGTCTCTAGTTGCTTTATCAACAACGACGCACCCTCGAACCTACTCCAGTAGAGACCTGAGGAGGTATCGGGTCTAGTTTCGCTGTGTGCCATCCGCCAAGTTCCGAATCCTGTTCACGCTGTTTGCTGTTGGATTTGGGACAAACGTTGCCACCCCACTCTTTCTTATTTACGAAGACCGCTTGGGCCTGAGTACCTGGACGCTCACTGCCCTGTTTGCGATCTATCCAATCGGCCTCGCCCCCGCCCTCGTCTTTTCAGGCCCCGCCTCAGATGTGCTCGGCCGCCGAATCATCATGCTTCCGGGGGTGGCGCTCTCGGGGGCCGCAAGCCTCGTCATGATGTTTGGGGGAACGACTGTTGGAATGTTGTATCTCGGCCGGTTCATGCTGGGAGTGGTGTCAGGCATCGTGTTCGTGGTCGCAAGTGCTTGGACTCAAGAGGTTGGGAGTAGCAACCCGATGCTGACAACGAGGCAGATCACGGCCGTGATGTTCGTTGGTTTTGGTTCGGGGCCGGTTGTTGCAGCCGTCATTGGTCAGTGGGGCCCAGCGCCGCTCGTCATTCCCTACCTCCTCCACCTTGGGTTAATCGTCGTGGGGCTATGGCTCACGATGGGGGCGCCAGAGACAGTCACTCGCAACGTAACGAGAAAGATTCGACCAAATCTGGGTATGCCGAAGGGAACTGGGCGCGATTTTGCCGTGGTGATAGCCCCTACTGCTCTCGGTGTCTTCGGCATGCCGTCACTCGTCTTCGGCTTGTTTCCGGTGCTCCTGAAACCAGCGATGCCAGGAATCGCGGTGCTGATCTCGGGAGTGCTCGGCTTTATGGTGACGTGGTCGACGCTTCCTGCTCAGGCCCTTGTCGGTCGTATCGGCCCGTATCGGGGTGCGCCGCTCGCACTTGCAAGTGGTGCGACCGGCACTGCATTGGGTGCCGTTGCGTTCGCCACAGATACCTGGGGGTTGGTCATCGGCGCAGCGGTGCTGATGGGGGCTGCTTCGGGTTTTGCGATGACGTCGGGACTCCGTTTCGTTGACATCATCTGTCGTCCGGAAGACAGGGGAGCCCTCACCGGATCGTTTTATGCCGTCGCATACGCCGGCATGATGAATCCTCTTCTCGTGAGCACGATCAACAAGGCGGTTGACTCATTTGTGCCAATTCTTAGCGGGATCGCAATTGTCACAGCGCTCGGAAGCCTGTGGCTCTTTGGTGCCGGTGCACGGTTACGTCAACGCCATGAACTGCTTGTAACTACCCCGTAGGCAATTGCCAACGTCGCTCTTTGCGATTGCGAATTGATGAAACCCGCAATCGGCGGCCGTGCTAGTCGACCACCCAGGTCCCATTTGAACGCAGCAGAGCATCCATATCAGGGGCTCCCGACTTTTCTGATGCCCTTGCGAGCTGCGCCGACACTTCACTTGAATACTCCGGCCGTTCAACCGCCCGGAACACGCCGAACGGCGTCGGTGAGCTGTCGTCCTGATTCAGCCGAGCGAGAGCGAACGCAAGTGATGGAGAGTGATGATGCTTGTCGTGAACCAGGATGTTGTCAATTCCGACATCGTCGACGTTGACAATTCGTAACGTCCCATCATCACCCATCGACACGCCCTTTGCGACCTCTGACCCGAAGGTGATCGGCTCACCGTGAACAAGGTTGATCATCATGTCATCTCGCACAGAACGCTTGGTGATGTCGTTGAACTGGCCGTCGTTGAAGACGTTGCAGTTCTGATAAATCTCAACGAATGATGCACCGCGGTGGGCGTGAGCAGCCTTGAAGGTTTCCATCATGTGTTGGCGGTCGAGGTCATGGGTACGAGCAACGAATGATGCTTCTGCCCCGAGTGCAACCGACAGCGGGTTGAATGGCGGGTCGATTGAGCCGAACGGTGTCGACTTCGTCACCTTGCCAACGTATGAGGTCGGCGAGTACTGACCTTTCGTAAGGCCGTAGATCCGATTGTTGAACATCAAGATGGTGAGGTTCACATTTCGTCGCAAGGCATGGATGAGGTGGTTGCCGCCGATTGAGAGTCCGTCGCCATCTCCGGTGATCACCCACACGTCAAGGTCGGGTCGAGCCGTTGCAACGCCGGTTGCGATGGCAGGTGCACGCCCGTGGATTGAGTGCATGCCGTAAGTATTCATGTAATACGGAAAACGACTCGAGCAACCAATACCCGAGACAAAGACGGTGTTTTCTGGGGCGACGCCGAGTTCTGGCATCACCTGCTGAACAGCCTGAAGGATGCCGTAGTCACCGCATCCGGGGCACCAGCGGACCTCTTGGTCGCTTGCCCAGTCTTTCTTGGTGGTGAGGGTCACTGCGGTATCGCTCATGACTGGCCTCCTTCCATGATTGCGTGTTGTATTTCTCTTGCTGAAAATGGCAGACCCGCCACTTTTGATAGTGGCTGGGCATCGACGAGGTAGCTGGCTCGCAACATGTTGCAAAGCTGGCCGCGGTTGAGCTCGGGGACGATCACCCGCTTGTACCGGCGAAGGATGTCTCCGAGATCACTCGGCAGCGGGAACACATGGCGAATGTGCACCCAGGCGACTTTGGTTCCTGTGCGGCGCGTGCGCTGCACGGCCGAGTCGATCGCTGCCCACGTTGATCCCCAGCCAACGATGCAGACGTCAGCATCTTCGTCGCCCATGATCTCTGTTGCGCCGTAGTCGCGAGCAACTCCAGCAACCTTGTCGGCACGCAACTCACCCATTCGAGCGTGGTTATCGGGGGTGTAGTTCACATTGCCAGTGACGTCTTGCTTTTCAAGCCCACCTACGCGGTGCATGAGGCCAGGTGTCCCGGGAATCGCCCACGGGCGGGCAAGGGTGTCTGGGTCTCTGAGATATGGATGGAACACGTCTCGGCCCTCTGAATCGGTGCCGTTCGTTTCGGTTGCGAATGGCACTGCAATTTTCTCGTAGGTCGAGATATCTGGAAGTTTCCATGGCTCTGAACCATTTGCGATGTACCCATCAGAGAGGAGGATCACCGGAGTGCGGTACTTCAGGGCGATGCGTGCTGCCTCGATGGCGGCATCGAAACAATCGGCTGGGCTCTTCGTTGCGACTACGGGTAGCTGTGCTTCACCATGTCGACCGTAGATCGCGAGGTTGAGGTCAGATGCCTCAGTCTTCGTCGGGAGGCCGGTTGATGGGCCGCCACGTTGGATGTCGATAATGATCATTGGCAATTCGATTGACACGGCAAGCGAAATCGTTTCGCTCTTCAGGGCTACACCCGGACCCGAGGTTGTCGTCACCCCAAGGTGGCCTGCAAATGACGCTCCAAGCGCAACACCAACGGCAGCGATCTCATCCTCTGCTTGAACTGTGCGGACGCCGAAGTTCTTGTGCTTCGACAATTCGTGCAAGATGTCGCTGGCCGGTGTGATCGGATATGACCCGAGTGTGACGGGCAGATCTGCCAGCTGCCCGGCTGCGATAAGGCCCCATGCGAGAGCGGTGTTGCCAGTGATGGAGGTGTATTCGCCTGCTGGAAGGGTTGCTGGTTTCACCTCGTAGCGTTGCCCAACCATTTCGGTTGTTTCACCAAAATTGAATCCGGCTTTGAATGCTGCGGTGTTTGCGGCGACAACCTGTTCGTTCTTTGCGAACTTCTCGGAAATCCATTCCAGTGTGGGCTCAATCGGCCGGGAATACATAAACGAAACGAGGCCGAGAGCGAAGAAGTTTTTTGACCGCTCCGCATCTCGCTGCTTAACACCATGTGGCGCACAGGCGTCTTTCGTCATTGTTGTCATCGGTACACGGAGGACTCGATAGCCCGTTACGGTGCCATCTTCAAGTGGATTTGAGTAGTATTCGGCCTTTTCAAGGTTTCGTTCGTCGAATGCGTCAGTATTGACGATGAGTGTTCCGCCTTGTTCGAGGCGGTGAAGGTCTGCTTTCAACGCCGCCGGGTTCATTGCGATCAGAACATTTGGCTCGTCACCAGGCGTGGTGATGTCGTGATCAGAGATCTGCACCTGAAAGCTCGACACTCCATTTACTGTTCCTGCCGGGGCCCGAATTTCAGCTGGGAAGTCGGGGAATGTTGACAGGTCGTTGCCAAACGATGCGCTCACCGAAGTGAAACGATCACCGGTGAGCTGCATACCGTCACCTGAATCGCCGGCGAATCTGATCACCAGTCGGTCGAGAACCTCCGCCGTTTCAGCGTGGTCGATCGTGTCGGTCATTTGGGTCCCCTTTCCCAATCACCTGTATGTGGTGTTCTGTCTTCAACCAAACGCTAGTCAGGGAACTTTGTGCCGAGCGTGCTCGAAGCACATCTTCTCTGCAGCCTTTGACGTTGTAACGAGCATTGCATACCGAAACGCGATGATGGTGGAAATTGTGGTCGTAGCCACCGTGGCCAGAATGCGACACCGTCCCACTAGTGTTCGAATCGATGGGAACGCTCCGCTTCAGTTTCGGAACGATGGGTTCGGGGAAAAGCACCCTGGCCTTGCAGATCCATCACAACCTCGCAACGAGAGAGCTGTACGGGCTGTTGCTCACCTGCCTTGATCGTGAAGGCCAGCAAGTGTCCAGTC
>JAPOIQ010000069.1 GCA_029978815.1 bacterium | reverse complement strand
TGGATGTTCGACTTGGAGGCGAGTATTCACCTCTAAGAACGTGATCGTTCCATCGTCGCCAACGAGAAATTCGACCGTTCCTGCACCTCTGTAGTTCACGTGACGAGCAAGGCGAGTCGCCCCATCATGCAACGCGGCACGAACGTCATTCGCAAGGCCAACTGCTGGAGCTTCCTCAATCACTTTTTGGTTTCTGCGCTGCACCGAACAATCGCGTTCACCAAAATGCAACACCTCGCCTTCGCCATCGCCAACGACCTGCACTTCAATGTGTCGACCCTGTTCGACATACGGCTCTATGAAGACCGTCGCATCACCAAATGCAGCGGCGGCCTCACGAGATGCTGACTCGATCGCCGATGCCAGGTCATCGCCCATACGAACAATGCGCATCCCTCGACCGCCACCTCCAGCTGCCGCTTTCACCAGCGCAGGCATTGGAACACCCTCTGGAATTTCTCCGTCGGCAGCCACCTCAATGATCGGAGTTGTCGGAACTCCGGCTTGTTCGGCGGCGCGCTTTGCTGCAACCTTGTCACCGAGTAACTCAATCTGCTCTGGGGTGGGTCCCACCCAGAGCAAGCCGGCTGCTTCAACCGCTCGAGCAGCTTGGGCGTTCTCCGCAAGAAAGCCGTACCCGGGATGCACAGCATCACAATCATTGTCGATTGCGGCTTGCACGATGGCGTCGATACGCAGGTAACTCTCGGCGGCGGTTTCACCGCCAAGCGCTACTGCAATGTCCATCGAATCGAGGTGTAGCGCTGTTCTGTCGGCATCGGAGTACACGCCGACGCAGGAAATTCCCCGTGCTCTTGCAGTTCGCGCAATGCGTATTGCGATCTCGCCACGGTTCGCAATGAGGAGTCGTTGGATCTTTCGAATCGTCATGATCAGTGCCTCCACACGCCATACTCAGTTGCACCTCGAACTTCATTCGAGTGGATCGCAGAGAGCGCCATTCCAAGAACGTGCCGAGTGTCATTCGGGTGAATGATTCCGTCATCCCAGATTCGGCCTGTCGAGAAAAGGGCTGAGCTCTCATTCTCGATTTGCGCTTCGAGGGCTTCCTTCTGAGCGTTGAGTTGGTCTTCGTCGATATCAGCCCCGCGCCCAGCCGCTGCGTTGCGGGCCACGATGTCCATCACACCCGCGAGTTGTCGACCACCCATCACCGCAATTTTGTGGTTCGGCCACGTAAAGACAAAACGAGGGTCATAGGCACGACCCGCCATGCCATAGTTGCCAGCCCCGTACGAGGCCCCGACCATCAAAACAACATGAGGAACTTCAGAGTTCGACACCGCGTTGATGAGTTTCGCCCCGTTACGAATGATGCCTCCACGTTCAGCCTGCGAGCCAACCATGAACCCTGTGATGTTGTGGAGGAACACCAACGGGGTGTTGCTGCGGTTGCAGAGCTGAATGAACTGGGCCCCCTTTGCCGCTTCTTCGGAGAAGAGAATTCCGTTGTTTCCAATGAACCCCACTGGGAATCCGTGAACCGATCCCCACCCGCAAACCAACTTGTCGCCGTAGAGCGGCTTGAACTCCTCAAACCGGCTTCCATCCAGTACCCGCGCGTAGATCTCGCGGATATCAAACGGCACGCGAACATCAGCCGACGCGCAACCAATCAATTCATCAGCGGGATACAACGGCTCATCCGCAGGCTCAGACGGTCCAGGACCGAGCTTTTGCCAACGCAGGTGCGCAACAATTTCCCGGGTGATTCGAAGGGCATCCATCTCATCGACAGCGAGGTAATCAGACAGTCCGCTCACCCTTGTATGCATCTCTGCCCCACCAAGGGATTCCTCGTCAACAATCTCGTCGATCGCCATCTTTACAAGTGGTGGCCCGCCCAGATACGCCGTGCCTCGGCCTTTCACAAACACCGTGTAGTCACTCATTCCCGGTGTGTACGCACCACCAGCTGTTGCCGGACCGAATCCGACGGCAATTGTCGGAATACCTGCTTTCGAAAGCTGCGTCTGATGTTTGAAGCTCGCACCACCACGCACGAAAATGTCCGCCTGGTGCGGCAAGTCAGCCCCAGCGGATTCATTGAGCGCAATCCACGGCAGCCGGTTCTGCGCGACGATCTCAAAGAACCGAGAACCTTTTTCGACCGTGCGAGGGTTCGAAGATCCACCCCGGTACGTCATATCTGTCGCAGTAATTCCGACCTCGACGCCCTCGACGATGCCAATACCCATCACGACGCCGGCGCCGATCGGGAACTCAGAACCCCAACCTGCCAGCGGGCTCAACTCGAGGAACGGGGTATCGGGGTCGATGAGTTGTTCGATCCGTTCGCGGGCGAGCATCTTGCCGCGCTTGCGGTGACGATCGACGTAACGCTGGCCCCCTATCGTTTCGACTTTGGCGAGCTCATCGGCGACAAGAGCCCAGAGGGCTTCCATCTCCGCTCGGTTTTCTTGGAACTCAGAACTGCGCGTATCAAGCCTCGATCGAATCACAGATCTTGGTCGTGCCACGCTCCCCACCGCTGTTTCGTTCGACACAATTCATGACCGTACGTGGTGGTACCTTCGAGAGTCAATCTGGTACCACGAGCCGGCCTAGATGATGTCAGCCCAAACGGACGTGGAAACCGCATGGAGGAGGGAAACATGACCGTTCAGGGGATCCTCGACGACCTCATCGCTGAGCAACAGGCGCTCGACGATGTTGTTGGCAACCTCTCGGAAGAACAGTGGGCAACCGCTACACCGAGCCCAGGCTGGACCATCGCAGACCAAATCGCGCACCTCACCTATTTCGATGCCACCGCAGCACTGGCGATTCGGGACACGGATGCATTCATTGAACATCGGGCGCACCTTGTCGAACTCATGGCCGACCCGGATGCCACCGAAGCAGAGACGATGGGGCCTCTTCGAGCACTCACCGGTGACGGTCTTCTCAGCGAGTGGCGCGCAAACCGTCGAGCGCTTGAAGCAGCGGGGCGTGGGCTCGCTGAAGACGCGCGCGTTGAATGGTATGGACCGTCAATGGGAGCAAAGTCATTTCTCACCGCACGACTCATGGAGGCGTGGGCACATGGCCAAGACGTCGTCGACACGCTCGGCGCATCCAGGCCGGCCACAGACCGACTGCGTCACATTGCACAACTCGGCGTCATCACCCGTGGATGGAGCTATATCAACCGTGGACTCGAGATACCAGCGGGAAACGTCTCGGTCACCCTCACCGCCCCGTCGGGAGAGGTGTGGGAGTGGCTATCTGAAAATGCTGACGCAACTGTCTCGGGAAGCGCTGAAGAATTCTGTCTGGTGGTGACGCAACGGCGCCATGTTGATGACACCAACCTCTCTACCGATGGCGAACTTGCTCGTGACTGGATGCTCCAAGCGCAAGCGTTTGCAGGAGGAGCGACCGACGGACCGACCGCCGGCACGTGGAAGGGCAACTGATGGATTTCGATTTCCCCGCCGAGGACGATCCGCGACGGATTGAGCTGCGTGCCTGGCTCGCCGAGCACCCGTCTCCGTCCAGCGCTGAACTTCATGAAGCAGGTCTTCTCGTTCCTCACTGGCCGCGGCCGTGGGGAGTCGAAGCGGACCCAATTCATCAACTCATCATTGACGAGGAACTCAAGGCAGCCGGGGTGCGAGAGACCTCGGTCTCGACCAATCCGATTGGAGTGGGTTGGGCCGCTCCGACGATCCTGCTTGCGGGAAGTGATTGGCAGAAAGAACGATTCCTCCCCAAGATCTTTAGCGGTGAGGAGCAATGGTGCCAGCTGTTTAGCGAACCTGACTCAGGGTCCGACCTTGCGTCACTCGCAACACGGGCAGTACGTGATGGCGACGAATACATCATCAACGGATCAAAAATCTGGTCAAGCGGTGCACACCATTCTGAGTACGGAATCCTTATTGCGAGAACTGACCCTGATGTGCCAAAACACAAAGGCATCTCGTACTTCATTATCCCGATGGATATCCCAGGGCTGACGCTTTCTCCGATAATCGATATGACGACCGCCCACTCGTTTAACCAGACGTTCTTCGACGACGTGAGGCTTCCGGCGAAATATCTCGTCGGTCAAGAAGGAGACGGGTGGCGGCTTGCCAAGGTCACCCTTGCGAACGAACGGGTCTCACTGTCATCGTCTGGATCGCTGTGGGGCTCTGGACCATCGGCGAGCGACCTCATCAACCTCGTTCGAGATAGCGGTGGCAACAATGACCCGATCATGCGCCAGCGCATCGCTGACCTGTACATCGAATCGGAGGTATTGCGCCTCAACCGGCTTCGCACGTTGAGCGCCCGACTCAACGGACGTACACCAGGTGCCGAGGCGTCAGTGCAGAAAATCATGGGCGACGAGCACGGCCAGCACGTAATGGAACTCGCAAAGGACCTTGCCGGTACATCTGGGATGTTGACAGGTTCTGGACCGGCCGGAGAGATTCCACTTCGCTCGCGGCGTGGCGCAACAGAAGTCAACTTCGCTCGTGGTGAGGGCAGTCAATTCCCTGAAGTCGACCCCCTATGGCATTACGGCTGGCTCTTCTCTCCCGCACTCACGCTCGGCGGAGGAACCTTTGCTGTGCAGCGAAATATCGTTGCCGAACTCGTTCTAGGTCTTCCCCGCGACATCCACGGCGATGCCGGCGTGACATGGTCTGAATTCCGAACCCGAAAGGACCCATCGTGAAAACACGCATCACCGACATGCTCGGGATCGACATCCCAATTCTTGCGTTCAGTCATTGCCGCGACGTCGTTGCTGCCGTCACAAAAGCCGGTGGCCTCGGAGTCCTTGGCGCAGCGGGTCATTCAGACAAACAGCTTGAGATCGACCTTGACTGGATCGAAGAGCAAATTGGCGATCTTCCCTACGGAGTTGACCTCATCGTGCCGGCGAAGTACACCGGGTCAGACCAGGGTGGAATGACCGTTTCAGAACTTGGCGGGATGATTCCTCAGGAACATCGTGACTTTGTCAACAAATTGCTTGACGACTACGGCGTTCCAACTCTCGACGAAGAACAAGGTGGCAGAGGGCTTGGCGCCGAATCAAAGTCGGCTCCCCTCACCGCAGACCGAGCGGCACCTCAACTCGAGATCACACTGGCACATAAGGCGGCCCTCATCGTCAACGCGTTGGGTCCCCCTCCCGCACACATGTTGGAGAGTGCTCACGAGCAAGGACGTCTTGTGGGTGCCCTTGCCGGAAAGGCTCAGCACGCTGAGCGACACGCAGCAGTTGGCGTTGACATGGTGATCGCTCAGGGCGCTGAAGCTGGCGGTCACACCGGTGAGATTGGCACGATGGTCCTCATCCCTGAAATTGTCGACGCGATCGGCGATCGAGTGCCCGTGCTTGGTGCAGGTGGCATCGGCCGTGGACGCCAGATGGCAGCCTCGATGGCTCTTGGAGCAGAAGGAGTCTGGTGCGGGTCGGTTTGGCTCACCACCGAAGAGGCCGAGACCCATCCGACGGTGAAAGAGAAGTTCCTCGCCGCAACTTCATCGGACACCTTGCGTTCGAAGTCACGCACCGGAAAGCCGGCCCGCCAGTTACGTACTGCGTGGACTGATGCCTGGGAAGACCCAGCAAACCCGAAACCACTTCCAATGCCATTGCAGCCAATGCTTGTCGATACTGCGATACGCCGGATCGATCGCGCGGCCCACGACTCTTCATCTGGAGCCGCCCAACTTGCGAACTATTTCGTCGGCCAGATCGTTGGAACGATGAATGTGTCGAAGCCGGCAGCCCGCGTGGTGTACGAAATGGTCGAGGAATTCATCGAGTCGGTTCAGCGACTTGATGCCCTCATGAACGACTAAACCTCACACGCGGCACCCGATCACATGTCATCGGGCATCAACGATTGCGGATAAACGCAAGGTCTGTCACTGACCGGCCGGCCTCAATTCCTTTGCGCTCGAAGCGGGTGATCGGTCTGTCGGAGGGTCGCTCAACCACTCCTCCCTTCAGTTCAGGGTGCCGTGTGCACACCTCGAGCATCTGCTCTGCATAATCGTCGATATCGGTCGCCATTCGCAGGCGGCCCCCACACACAATCCACGGAACCAGGCGGTCGACGATCGCTTGAGTGATGATGCGGCGCTGTCGTTGTTTTGGTTTTGGCCAAGGGTCCGGAAACCAGATCCGAATTTCATCGACGCTTTCATGAGGAATCCGGTTGAGAAACTCGAGCGCGTCTCCATGGATGACACGAAGATTGCTTAACTCTGCGGATTCAATGTCGACGAGCAGACGAGCGATGCCCGGAGTGTGCACATCCGCTGCGATGAGGTCGACGTTGGGTTGAGCACTCGCAGAGGCAATCGCTGCCTCACCCGCACCGCAGCCGATCTCAAGTGCGACCTGCGCTGTTCGCCCGAAGATGTCGTGAGCTGACAGGGATGGCCC
>JAPOIQ010000238.1 GCA_029978815.1 bacterium | reverse complement strand
CTTTGGGTACCTGCCAGAGGGATCCTCATTCGACGCTCTGCGACCCCAACGGATCATTGATACCCGCAGCGGCCTTGGCACCGGGCAGAGTGGCCCGGTACAAAACGATTCAATTTCTGTGAAGGTGACGGGATTCGGTGAGGTTCCAGAGTCCGATGTCTCCGCAGTAGCCGTCAATATCACCGTTGATGGAGCAGTCGCCGATGATTACGGCGGTTTCGTCACTGCGTATGGCTGTGGCACGGTTCCCGATGCGAGCTCGCTGAACTTCGTATCGGGTCAGACAGTTGCGAATGCGGCAATCGTTCCAGTGAGCGATGACGGAATGATCTGTTTCGCTGTGAACGACGAGACCAATCTCATTGTTGATGTCGTCGGCGTGATGAGAGGTGGAGCGGGCTTTATCGATCAAACTCCGACACGGGTGGTCGACACCCGCCGAACAGTCCGTGTTGGAAAGATCGACGGAACTGGCGGGCCACTCGAGGTACAGGTCGCCCCTGGGACAACGATCGATGGCAAGCGAGTCGTCGCTGCCTCGTTCAACCTCACAGTGGTCGGTACAGAAACCAACGAATACGGGGGGTTCGCAACGGTCTACCCGTGCGGTACCCGACCAGATGTCTCAAATCTCAACTTCACAAATTCAATGACGGTCGCAGGGGGCGTGGTTTCGCCTGTTGATCGGAACGGACGAATATGTGTGTACCTCTACGGAGCAGCTGACGTGCTCGTTGACGTGAACGGCCTCATCACGTCGTGACGTTCTCGCTTCAATTGGGTGGAACCGGGTGCTCGTCGCCTATCGTGCGGGCATGGAACTCAATGGAAGTAGTGCAGTAGTAACCGGTGGTGCCTCGGGTATCGGGGCAGCCGCTGCCCGCCAGTTGGCAGCAAAAGGTGCAAAGGTCGTCGTTGCCGACCTTCAAGAAGATGCCGGTAACGCGGTCGCTGATGAAATCGGTGGCGCATTCTGCAAGGTCGACGTCACCAACACCGATGACATCATCAACGCAATTGAGATGGCGACCAGCATGGGGCCACTCAAGGCTCTGGTGAACTCTGCCGGCATCGGCTGGGCTCAGCGAACCGTTGGCAAAGACGGTAGTTACGACTCTGCTGCGAACCTTGAAGCCTTCCAGCGAGTCATCAATATCAACCTCATTGGAACTTTTGATTGCATCCGTCTCGGAGCAACCGCGATGAGCCGCAACGAGCCAGACGAATTTGGTGAGCGCGGCGCAATCGTCAACCTCGCATCAGTAGCTGCATTCGATGGACAGATCGGTCAAGCCTCATATTCGGCTTCAAAGGGTGGAGTCGTCGGAATGACACTTCCAATTGCGCGTGATCTCGCCGCAGTTGGTGTCCGCGTGAATACCGTTGCACCCGGATTGATCGACACACCGATTTATGGTGAGGGTGAAGCGAGTGAGCAATTTAAGGCCAATCTTCAACGGGGCGTGCTCTTCCCGCAGCGTCTCGGGTTCCCTGACGAACTTGCATCAATGGTCGTCGAGTGCATCACCAACAGTTATATGAATGCCGAAACCATCCGTGTTGATGGTGGCATTCGTATGCAACCGAAGTGACGGGTTTGTGTCGGCCGAGTGGCCGACACATTGCCCATCCGATGATGCAACCGGGGATATCAGGTGGTGTAGTCGGCGTTAATGCGGACGTAGCCATCGGTCAGATCACAGCCCCACACGCGGGCCATTCCTTGGCTGATGCCGAGCGACACGTGGATAACCACTTCATCGCCTTGCAGATACGCCGAGAGTTGCGCAAGTTCTTCCTCTGAGACCTGACGAGGGAAGAGTTCTTTGCTCCCAATTCGAATGGTCACGTTGTTCTGATCGATGTCGTCGTGATTGACCTTGCCAACTGCCATTGCAATCCGGCCCCAGTTTGGGTCAGCGCCGTGAACTGCAGTTTTCACGAGTGGAGAATTCACGATCGCCTTCGCTACCAGTCGGGCTTGCTCGTCGTCTCGAGCTTCGTCGACCAGAACCTCGATCAGCGTCTCTGCGCCTTCACCATCTGCTGCGATTTGGCGAGCAAGGTCAATACACACCTGCTCGAGCGCCCGCTCAAACGCATCGAGAGCGACCGCGCCAGCTGTACCCGACGCGAGCACCACAGCGGTGTCGCTCGTTGAGGTGTCACCATCGACGGAAACACAGTTGAACGACTTGTCAGCAACACGCCTAAAGATCGAGTCGAGGTCGTGGGGCGAGAGATCGGCATCGGTGAGCACGATTGAAATCATGGTCGCCATATTCGGCTCGATCATTCCGACCCCTTTAGCAACGCCCGCGATGATCGCGCCTGATCCATCGATGGTTGCAGAGGAGGTCTTCTCAACGGTGTCTGTCGTCATGATGCCTCGAGCAACATCACTCAGGCCAGCATTCCACTGTGTGTTGTTGAGCCTGTCGAACCCAGACCTAATGCGGTCCATCGGATATGGGCGGCCGATGACTCCAGTTGATGCAATGAGCACATCAGATTCATCGCAGCCTGCTTGCTCAGCGGCCAACCGCACGACCTCAAGGGTGTCGGCCATGCCCGTCTCGCCATTTGCGACGTTTGCGTTCTTGGAAATGACAACCATCGCTGCCGCACGATGATTTGAGAGATGCCTGCGACTCACCGTGACGCTCGGACCGACGAAACGACTTTGCGTAAACACACCGGCAGCTGAAACCGGAGCCTCGGCGGCGACAATCACGAGATCGTCGGTCGAATCTTTAATGCCGATATTCGAAACAATGCTGCGAAAGCCGGAAGGGAGGGCGTTGGTGAGTGGCGTGTTCATATGAATGACCTGACGCCGAGATCCTAGCGACCCACGAATTCTGTCAACGGGGTCTTCGATTACTTGCGCCGATTGAGAATTGCCTCGGCACAACGCCGACCCGAGAAGAGTGCCCCTTGGATCGAGCCGGTATCACGATGATCTCCGCAGACAAATAAGTCGGGCTCGACCTCGATTGATTGTTTTGGCGAGAAGCTTGGTGACTGATCGGGTTGACCGTACGTGATTTGGTCGACTCGTAATGTTGTCCATGCTTCAACTGTCGAGCCCCACCAAGAGGTCAACTGGGTCCGCGCTTGACGTTCAAGATCGCCACCGGTGTACCCCGGGGCGGCGGCCGCAATGAGATGACGCCCGGGCGGCGCGTACCTTGCCGACACATTCGACATCACTGCAACATTCGCGACAG
>JAPOIQ010000416.1 GCA_029978815.1 bacterium | reverse complement strand
TGTTCTTTCTGTAATCGTTTCGTTATTTGGTTACTCGTGGGTGTGGGCTCACTCGCCCCGAACCCGCTTCACAATTTCGGATGAAATTGCTTCTGGAACTTGCTGATAGCTGTCGAACTGCATCGTGTACGTTGCACGACCCTGCGTACGTGAACGCAGGTCGGTCGAGTATCCGAACATTTCCGACAGTGGAACCTGTGCCTTCACCGTTTGTACGTTGCCGTTAGCTTCCATGCCTTCGATGCGACCGCGACGGCTCGACAGGTCACCCATGACGTCACCCATGTAATCCTCAGGGGTCACCACTTCGACTGCCATAATCGGCTCGAGGAGCACTGGCTTGGCCGCTTCCGCAGCCTTCTTGATGCCCATCTGACCGGCAACTTTGAATGCCATTTCAGATGAGTCAACATCGTGATACTGGCCGTCGACAAGGGTCACCTTGACGTCAACCATGCCGTATCCGGCGAGAACGCCTGACTCAAGACCTGACTGGATGCCCTGGTTGGTTGGCTGGATGTACTCACGCGGAATACGTCCACCGGTGATTGCATCAACGAATTCGTAGCCATTGCCCGGGTTCGGCTCAACTGAGATCTTGATCACAGCGAACTGACCGGAACCACCCGACTGCTTGATGTGGCGATACTCAACGGACTCGACCTGCTTGGTGATGGTCTCGCGGTATGCAACCTGTGGCTTGCCGACGGTCGCCTCAACGCTGAACTCGCGCATCATTCGGTCGACGAGCACTTCGAGGTGCAACTCACCCATACCTGAGATGACGGTCTGGCCGGTCTCTTCGTCGGTGCGAACACGGAATGTTGGGTCCTCGTCAGAGAGTGACTTGAGGGCCTTCCCGAGTTTGTCCTGGTCGCTCTTCGTCTTTGGCTCGATAGCGACGTGGATGACGGGCTCAGGGAACTCCATACGTTCCAAGATCACAGGGTTATCGCGATCGCACAGCGTGTCACCGGTGGTGACTTCCTTGAAGCCGAGACCGGCGACGATGTCACCTGCCATCGCAACGTCGAGGTCTTCACGCTGGTTTGCGTGCATCAACAGAATGCGACCGAGGCGTTCACGCTTTTCTTTCGTCGAGTTGTAGATCTCTTCGCCCTTGGAGATCTCACCTGAATACACACGGAAGTAGGTGAGCTTGCCGAATGGGTCGGCGACAATTTTGAATGCAAGTGCAGCAAATGACTCGTCGTTTGGACCGCAGGTGAGTTCTTCGTCGCCACGCATGTTTGTGCCGTGTGCAGGCTCGATGTCGACTGGTGACGGGAGGAAGTCGATAACGGCGTCGAGCATCGGCTGGACGCCCTTGTTCTTAAACGCTGAACCGCAGAGAATTGGTACGAAGTCACCGGCGAGGGTTCCGGCGCGAATTGCCCGCTTGATCTCTTCAATCGAGAGGTCTTCGCCGCCGAGGTACTTCTCCATCACCTCTTCGTCAGAGGTTGCGATGGTCTCCATCATGCGCTCGCGGTACTCGTTTGCGCTGTCCACCATG
>JAPOIQ010000328.1 GCA_029978815.1 bacterium | reverse complement strand
GGGCTTGGATCTCGCTGTCGCGTTCGGCGAACTCCGGTGACCCCACTGGATACCAACACGCATAGAGATGATCAGGGTTATCGGTTGCAACAAGTGGAGGTGCTTCGACCTGACAACGCTCGCGCGCGTACGGACACCGTGGGGCAAAACGGCAACCCTGTGGCGGATCGATCAGGTCTGGCGGTCGTCCGGTAATGGCGTTGAGACGTGTGTGCGGCGCATCGTGCAGCCGCGGGATTGAGCGCAGGAGGGCGAGCGTATACGGCATGCGAACATCGCTAAAGAGCACCGCCGTCGGCGCACGCTCCACGATTCGACCCGCGTACATCACCGCAATGTCATCGGTATGGCCCGCAACAACACCAAGATCATGCGTCACAAGAACCACTGCCATATTGCGGTCACGACGCCGCTCGGCAATCAGATCAAGGATCTGGGACTGCACCGTTACGTCGAGAGCTGTCGTTGGTTCATCAGCGAACAACACGGCAGGCCCGCATGCCAAGGCAATAGCGATCACAACCCGCTGGCGCATACCACCAGAGAGTTCATGTGGGTATTGACGGAGGCGCCGGCGCGCCTCAGGAATATGCACTTCCTCGAGGAGCTGTAATGCGGTGTCTCGGGCATCGGTGCGCGACATCTGCAGATGGATGCGTAGCGGTTCAGCGATTTGTTCTCCGATCCGCATTACCGGGTTGAGCGACACCATCGGATTCTGGAACACCATGGCCATTTCCTGGCCCCAAAAGCGACGCATCTCTGAAATGCTGCGCCCGATGAGTTCCTGTCCGTCGTAACGCACCGAACCATGTCGTTGAGCGCTCGAGGGAAGCAGACCCATAATCGATCGCGACAACACTGTTTTTCCAGAGCCGGATTCGCCGACAATGCCCAGAGAACGTCCCCGGGTGATGGACAGGTCAACGCCGTCCACTGCTCGCACAACGCCGCGTTCGGTGGCAAACGACGTCGAAAGGCCTTCAACCTCGATAAGCGGTTCGTGACCGCCTCGTAGCTCGGCCTGAGTGCCGCTCACAGCGAGATCTCCTTCACATCGAAGTAATCCCGTAAACGATCGCCGGCATAGTTCAACGCGAGAACCGTGACGAACAAAACGCCAATCGGCCCAAATGAAATCCATGGGGCACGCTCAAGGTCACGGGTTCCGGCTCCAAGGAGAATCAACTTTCCCCAGGTCACACCCTCGTCGACCGAGAGCCCCAAAAACGCGAGTCCGCCTTCGGCCACGATCGCGATCGCCATGCCCAGCAACGAGAGCGCCGCCATCGGGATAATGACGTTCGGCAACAGTTCCCGCACAATGATGCGACGATGGCTTGCACCGACCGCGCGGGCAGCGGTCACGAATTCCCGTTCAGCAAAGGTCAATGTCGCGGCACGGGCGAGCCGACCGACGGGAGCAATGGCAAGGATGCCAAGCGTCACCGCGATGGTGAACAAACCCCGATCCAATAATGCGGTGATCAAGATCGCGAGAATAAGCGAGGGAAACGACAACAAAATCAGCATGACGACCGATGCGATTCGATCGGTCCAGCCTCGGAAGTAACCAGACAAAATCCCGAGAACACCGCCAAACACCATCCCAAACGCGATGGCCACAAACCCGATGGTCAGCGAGGTGCGAGCGCCGAAAGCCGTTCGGGAAAATACGTCACGGGCATCCTGATCGGTCCCAAACCAGTGGGTGAACGACGGTGAGTACGGCGGACGTTCGCCACGTACCAAGTAGTTCTCGGTGGGGTCCTTCAGCGGAAGCCACGGAGCCAGCACCGCAACCAGCACAACCAGAACTAGCCACGTGATACTCAGCCAGAATCCCACACCCAAGCCACGCCGGGGCGATCCGCCGCTCACCGCTTCACCCGTGGGTCGAGGAATGAATACGCGATGTCAACGATGATGTTGACGAGCACAAAGACCGATGTTGCGATCATGACAATGGCCAGCACCACCGGGAAATCATCACGGATGATCGCTTCCACGATGGCTGTTCCTAGGCCGGGCACCCGGAAGATGTTCTCCACAACCAAGGTGCCACCAATCAGCGCACCGGTGTTGATGCCAAAAACCGTAATGAACGAGAAAAACGACGGCCGCAACGCATGGCGATCGCTGATGGATGCCATCGGATTCTACCGTGACCGCGGAGACGTCGAAGGCCAGGCCGAAGCGACAATCGCAATCCTCAACGTTTGGGCTCCCGCGAATAGAGCCCGTACCTTGGCGGACGAAGCCCTCGAGCAGGTCAAGGGGTCAGC
>JAPOIQ010000245.1 GCA_029978815.1 bacterium | reverse complement strand
GTATGCGGGGGATGATGTCACGTGTTTTCCTCGAGGCTTAACGTACGCAATCTCGTAATCGTCGGCAATGGGGGGATTGTTACATCTCACGCCACGGCGATGTCGGGGATTTATGTCGAGAGGACCTCGTGCTCTGACACCGGCACGGCGGCACTCGTCTGCTGAGATGACATCAAGTCAATCGGTGCTTCGAAAGTGGGGAATATGTCAGAAGAGCCCGGCGATCTCAGCAGTCTCCGTCGTTGGGGTGTTGTTGGGGCCGCATTCCTGTCATGTTTTACCTGTTTCGGAGTGGCGTACTCCTTCGGCGCATTCTTCGACTCGATGTCAGAAGAATTTGGTTCAGGTAAGGGCATGACTGCCCTGATGTTCTCGTTGACGACCTGCTTTTACTTCTTAGGTGGAGTTGTGACCGGGCGACTTGCCGATCGGTTCGGGCCACGACGAGTGGTGATGGTTGGCGCCGTGAGCATGGGTGTCGGCCTTTTTCTCACGTCGCTTGTCCAGGCGATCTGGGTTGGGTTCATCACCTACGGAGTTGGCGTCGGGACGGCGACCGCATGCGGGTATGTCCCCATGGTTGCGACGGTCGGCGGGTGGTTCAACAAGCGACGTACGCTCGCCCTTGGCCTTGCCGTGGCTGGAATCGGTGCAGGGACACTTATCTGTGCGCCGCTCGCAGCATCGCTCATTGATCGCTACGGATGGAGAACGACGTACGTCATCTTCGCGATAGCAGGGACAGTTGCGCTACTCATCGCATCAATTGGAGCGGTGAAACCACCCGTTGTTGGAGATGGTGGAGCGGTGGATCTACGCGCGCTCACCCGCGATCGTCGATTTTTGACGCTGTACACGGCGTCGCTCATCACGACAATGGCGCTCTTCACCCCGTTCGTCTTCGTGAAGACCTACGCAACCGATCGTGGCATTCCTTCGGCACGAGCAGCAGCGCTCATCGGCCTCATCGGAGCTTCATCAATTGTTGGACGTCTCGGGTTGGGCGCGCTTGGTGCCAAAGTCGGTCCGGTGCGTCTCATGCAAGCGTCATTTGGCGTGATGGCTGGTTCATACGCGATCTGGTTAGTCGCTGATGGTCGCTATGGAGTACTTGTCACATTCGCAATTGTGCTTGGAGTGGGGTACGGAGGGTTTATTGCTCTCTCGCCAGCCGCAGTCGCTGTGATGTTTGGGACCAACGGAATGGCAACGATTCTCGGAGCGACGTATACCGGGGCAGGCATCGGAGGTCTCATTGGCCCACCGCTCGCTGGAGCGATTATCGACAGTGCTGGCTTCAACGCAGGTATTTCTTACGCGCTCATTACCGCGGTCGTGTCGACCGTCGTCTTATATACGTTGCCGGTTTCTCGGACCGCTTCGGCGTAGACCAACTGCGTCAGAGACGGCCCGCGGCGTGAGCGGCTTCTGTTGCGCGAACGAGTTGCTGCTCAACGATGTCAAGGCCTGCTGACCAGAACCCTGGGTCTGTGAGGTCGCAGTCGACGAGAGCTGTGAGTTGCTCAGGTGTCATCGACCCACCGGCTCGAAGCATGTCGAGATAGTTCGGCACAAACGATTCTCCCTGTGCCTCAAATTTTGCGTACACGCTGAGCGCGAGGAGTTGGCCGTATGCATAGGCGTAGACGTATCCCGGGGTGGAGATGAAGTGAGGTATGTAGCTCCACCAGTTTCGGTACCCGTCGGTGATCTCAACGGAATCGCCCAACATTGCGTGCTGAGTGGATGTCCATAATTCACCGAAGCGCTCAACAGACAGTTCGCCAACGTCGCGACGTTCGGTGTGGCAGGCATGCTCGAAACGATTCATTGCGACTTGTCGGAAGACAGTTGCGATGGAGTCTTCAAGAGTCGACGCGAGAAGCGCAAAGCGCTCACCGGGGTCATCCAGCATTGCGAGTAGTCGGTTATTTGTGACCGTTTCGCCGAACACGGAAGCGGTTTCGGCAAGGGTGAGTGGTGTCGACTGATGAAAGATGCCTTGCTCGCGGGCGAGGTACCCATGCACGCCGTGACCGAGCTCATGCGCCAACGTAGCGACGTCGCGAGGTGTTGAGGTCCAGTTGAGTAGCACGTAGGGGTGGTGAGAAGGCACGGCATACGCGCAGAACGCGCCCCCACGTTTGCCGGGCCGAACAGGGGCGTCGACCCATTGTTCATCGATAAAGCGTCCAACGATGTCTGCGAGTTCGGGAGAGAAGCTGGCGTAGGCCTCTCGGACCACGTTGCTGCCCTCCTGCCACCCGATAGATGTGTCACTCTCAGCGACCGATGCCATTCGGTCAAAGTCGCGCAGTTTCGGAACTCCGAGCACTTGCGCTTTCAGCGAGTACCACCTCTGTGGAATGTCGTACCGAGCGACGACGGCGTCAATCAGTGCTTGCACACTTTCGTCGCTCGCTTCATTTGCCATATTTCGGCTTGTGATCCACGTTGGGTAGTTACGCAACCGATCATCGATTGCTTTATCGAGCAACAAGGTGTTGTAGATATAGGCACGTGTTCGGAGACCGGGCTCAAGCGCGGCCGAGATCGACTCTGCGGCCTGTTCTCGGGTGGAGGTTTGCGGCGCATGAAGGTTTGCGAGGGCGGTCATGAGGCTGACCCTTCCCCCGAGCGACTGAGGAAGTTCAACCTCAATCGCCGATGTGTGCTCTTCAAAGAGCCGAACCCATGCACCAGCACCGGCGAGAGAAACCTCTGACAGGACGGTCTCCTCGGGTTCAGAAAGTTGGTGAGGTTGGTATCGACGTAGGTTCTCGAGATGGTGCCGACAGAAGTCAAATCGAGGTTCCGAGAGAAGTTGCTGTGAGCGCTCATCTGGTACTTCTGCCCATTCAAGATCAACGAACAAGAGCTTCGTGCTCACTGCATTCGACTGCTCGTTGATGAATTGCATTTCGGCAGCAATCGTGGAGTCTGAGGTATTTTCAGAGAACTTCAAGGTGGTGTAGTGACCGGCGCGGCTGAGCAGTTCTGAGGTTTCAGAGAGCGTGTTCATCATGTCGAAGAGATCGTCTGCTGACATCGTTGCGACGGTTCCCTTGAATCGCTGAAGGTCATCGGCGAGGGTTAGGGCTCGGTCGACGAGTTCACGCGGTGAAGTTGCGTCACGTTCGGAGCGCAGTCCCGAAAGGTTCC
>JAPOIQ010000092.1 GCA_029978815.1 bacterium | reverse complement strand
TTCTGTGAAGGTTGACCGCACAGTATTGACAAACAACGTTGCCGTCGCAGTCGACGGTGACACCGTCACGGTGACAACTCCTGTCTTCGGTGGAAACACTCTGGTGAGCACATCCTTCTCAGGGTCTGCGCCATATCTCGCTGCCTTCCGCCCGAAGTCATTCGCTGCGGAATCAGCTGGCGGAGCAGCAGCTGAAGTTGTCGCAGCCCCCGTTCCAGATCTTGGATCAACCGGTGGTGCGACGGTGACAGCGGTTCATGTCGAGGAATCAACTGGACCGAAGCTTGACGAGGCTGACATCGTCGTTTCTGGCGGACGTGGTCTCGGTGAAGCCGACAAGTTCGCCATGGTGGACGACCTCGCCAAGATTCTGAAGGGCGCGGCAGGCGCCTCTCGTGCGATTGTTGACGCTGGATGGGTTCCGTACTCAATGCAGGTTGGCCAGACCGGCAAAGTTGTGAAGCCCAATGTCTACATTGCGGCCGGTATTTCCGGAGCAACGCAGCATATGGTCGGCATGAAGGGTGCAAAGAACATCATCGCCATCAACAAGGACGCAGAGGCACCAATTTTTGGAGTTGCCGACCTTGGCATCATTGGTGACGTTCATAAGGTGCTCCCAAAGCTCATCGAAGCACTTCAGGCACGAGGCTGAGTCGCTGGCGCCGCTCGGGTGCCAGACTCACCAATCTTCAGTCAACGTCGCTGGCGGTAAATGACCACGACACTCCGCTTGCGGGGTGCTCAACAGCGAGACGTAATTCCCATCCCGTAGCGGGCTCCCACGCGTCCCATTCCATCCAGCGGAGTTGCTCGGTCTGAAGGCTGAATTCCCGGAGGTCCTCTGACCACTCGCAGTCGACGAGGGCGGCGAGCAACCACCAGACACTAAATCGACCGGTTGCAGCCCCTCTTCGGCGGCCATGGGCTCCTCCACTCGACCCGGCCCACAGCAAGAGATCGAGTGCCTCATGGGTTGACATGGTTCTTGAGCGAGCTCGCCGAGCGCCGGTGGCCGAGATGGCATCGATGGCCGATCCCTCAACGCATGTCACTTCTGATCGGCCATTCGATTTCTCGGTCCACATCTCGACCAACTGTGCGAATGCCAGTGTCGTCTCAGGGTCGTCAAGGGGTTCGGGAGCAACCGGTAGGTCAATATCACTCATTGATTTGGTGCGCATTGGCCGGTCATGGTGAGCACCGTCGTCGTCATATGTGGCAACGCCATAGGTCGGCTCCCATGTTTGAAGGTCGATCGGGATGTCGATCACCGGGACGAGAGCCTCTTGATCGTTGGCTGGTATGCGTTCTCCACGAAGACTGCGTTCGTGAGCAAAATAAGTTGCCAACGGTCCATGCGCGAGATGCGGTGAAAGGTTCTCCCACGTGTGGTGAACTGCGGCAACCTCACTGAGTGGCCCGGGGGTAAATCGGCCAGCGTCTTCCTCCATCACCGTTGCGCACCATTCATCGGGTGCCCATAGGGCAAGGCGATATTCGGCGAGGGTGGCTGCTGGCCAGAGTTGTCGTCCGGTATCGACAGCGGCTGCACATGAACGACGTGTACGACTCAGGCCGCTCCAGTCGCGCGCTTGGGTACGACGATCAATCAGGCGAATGAGTTCATCGAGGTCGGCTCGGTGAACCGCAGCATCAAGTTCATCATCAGGTTGCAGGTCGGGCGACATCACACCAGTGGCCAAGGGTAACGATGACCTGTTTCGTCGATGGGAAATTCCCCTACGTCAGCAGTGTGGCGGCAGCGCTCTCGCATCGCTTCGATTTCGTGTTGGTCGAGAAGTTCGTCAAGTTCGTCTGGCGGGTTGTCGGCAAGGCCGGCAAGAGCCTCACGATGACTGGCCGAAATCGGTTCTCCACCGAAGTCCCAGATGACTGTTCGCAACTTGAACTCGGCAGCGAAACAAAGGCCATTGTCAATCGCCCACACATGGTAATGAGCGAGCAGACAGTGCCCGCTCTTGCGGTCCGTGTTGTTTGCTGCAAGGTCGAGCACGGCGATCCCACGGAGTTCATCATGAAGATCTTCACGTGATTCGAAGATGGTGAAGTAGTGCTCTGAGTGGTCTGCTTCGACAAACCATTGCAATGATCCAACGCCGAGTGGTCCATCACGAATGATCGTCGGAGGAACGGCGCCAATCTTGAGAGCCTCACTGACAACGAACGCAGCCCGTTCACGCCGATGAAGCCCGGGTTCGAAGTCCCAGAGCGGGCGTTCTCCACGAATGGGTTTATAAATCGCGCGGTGCTCCACATCTCCAGAGCGAACAAAGACCGCGAATGTTGCATTAGAGCTCCATGGCATCCGACCTTCAATTTCGAGGTCGGCTTGCTCGAGGAATTCGATGCGGTCTAATTCATCCGCGGACATACGTGCCCATCTGGGTCAACGACGCCATCACACCAGTGACATGGGGGTCGCCCGGCTGAAACCGCTGCCTCGGCATACTCACAAAATGCCGTCGCTTGTCCACGGGTAATGGAGAGACGAATACGGCCAAGGTCTTCGAACTCGTCGTCCTCAGTTTCTCCCATTTCTGCAAGTTCGAGAATGAGTCGATCGTTATGCGTGTCATAACCAAGAGCGATGCGCCCTAATACGAAGGCGGGAGCTTCGGGTGTCGAGAGTGCCATTGAGTTTGCAATTGGCCGTTCCTCAGCAGGCGGGAGGTCCTGAAGGATGTTCACGAGATATTGAGAGATTGCAGCGACTTGCAACTTCTCACATTTCACTGAGAAACGAGATCCCTCACCAGACACCTGGAGGAAAAATGTTCGTTGGCCTGGCCGGCCAATAGCTCCGGTGGTGAAGACGTCGACATTGTCAATGGAGGCGTCGATCGGGTTCATGACAGCGCAAGATCACCAATCGGACCAGCTGTGGTATTCACGGCGAGCACGGCCGGGCCGTGTGCGGACCACGCAAGCGCAGAAATCGAGCAGGTAGAGATCACGATGCGTTGGAAGAGATCAAGGTGTGTCCCAACTGCGTGCGCAACAGCGGCCTTGATCGGGTCGGCATGCGACACACAGACGATCGTTCCACCGGGATGAGCGTCACGAAGTCGATCGAGTGCTGACACGATTCGTACTTGCATTTCGGTGAAGCTCTCGCCATTCGGGAATCGGAATGTCGATGGCGCCCGTTGAACGGTTGACCACTCTGGCAATTTCGACAGTTTTGCGAGTTGTGCGCCGGTCCAATCACCGAATTCACATTCAAGTAGCCCGCGGTCAATCTTTGGTTTCAGATTGCGAGCAGCGGCGATTGGGGCCGCAGTTTCGCGGGCACGTTCGAGCGGTGAGCAGTACACGGCATCGACCCGAGCGAGTGCGCCGATTCGCAAGGCAGCATTTTCAGCCTGTTCGCGTCCTTTATCGGAGAGCGAGAGCCCTTTGGCCCGGCCAGGCAAGACCTTCCCTGTCGTAGGTGTGTTGCCGTGACGAACGAGAAGAATCGTTGTGAAGGCGGGAGTTGCTGTTCGAGATTTTGCCATCGATCTGCAAACCTACAACGGAACCAGAGGAGACGCATGAGCGAGGACAACGGCACACATTCCGACAGTTTTGAATCACTTGAAGCCGACATCATCAATTGCCGGTCCTGTCCACGTTTGGTGTCGTGGCGAGAGGAGGTCGCGCAAGAGAAGCGGGCGGCGTACCGAGATGAGGAATATTGGGGTCGTCCGGTTCCGGGCTTTGGAGATCGGTCAGCACGAATTGTGTTCTTGGGTTTGGCCCCTGCCGCCCACGGAGCCAACCGGACAGGACGGGTATTCACTGGTGACCGAAGTGGGGACTGGCTCTTCCGAGCGCTGTATCGAGCAGGACTTGCAAATCAGGAAGCCTCAGTCTCAGTTGATGATGGTCTCACGTTGACCGACGCGTGGGTTCTTGCCGCTGTTCGGTGTGCTCCACCGGCGAATAAGCCGACAACCGAAGAGCGAGATGCCTGTGAGCCTTTCCTTCGCAGAGAGTTTTCATTGCTCACAAATTGCTCGGTTGTCGTGTGTTTAGGGGCGTTCGGCTATCACGCCGCCTGCCGATATTTCGGAATTTCTCCGAGACCTGCATTCGGCCATGGGGTGGTGGTGCCAGCAACGAGCTCGCATCCAGCGCTCGTGTGTTCTTTCCATCCAAGTCAACAGAACACCTTCACCGGAAGGCTGACTGAGCAGATGTTCGACGACGTGATCGCGACGGCGACAACGATCGCCGATAACCTCACATTCTCGTGAGTACTCAACGGCGTCCACTTCTCTCTCTGGCACTCGCTGCCCTCGTTGCGGTGGGTGCCGTCGGATGTTCGAGCCCGCCTCCGGCCAGACTCGTTGCGATCGAGATGATCGAGACCCTTCGCGGAACCACCGATGACAACGGTGTCGAAATCACCGATGCCCAAGTTGACTGCATGCTCGACGTCGTCGAAGCAATGTCAGAAGAAGAGGTCGAGTTGATCGCAGTCAGCGCAGACCAAATCGTGCTCGATTCGTTCAGCGCAAAACTTTCCGCTTGCCGCGGCGGCTGATCAACTCGCCGGAGCAGGAGCTGCGGCTTTTTTCTTGGGTGGCGGAACTCCAACTGCCGGAGCCGGATCAGCATCCTTTGGCCAACGCCGGCGGCTGACAATTGACAGCATCCTGAGGAGCTTCATTGCTTTTTCGTCCTCTTGGGCTGGGCGAGCCACGATTGATCCATCAGCGATCATCCGCTCAATGACCTCGACTCCGAGATCGGTACGAACAATCGTCAACGTCCAGTCGTTGTCCTCACCAATTCCGCCTGTTGAGATATCTGCATGCTCGGCGGCGAAGTCGGGGCAGTGTGTACAGCCCTGACGAGTCCAGCCGTGACATTCCTTTAGGTCGATCTCGTGGTACGAGCCATCTTTCATCCAAATCTGGAACGCTCCTTTGATATTCATCTTCACCATGTCTTGTTTCTTGAGGCCATATTTGGCTTCGAACAATTAGGTGAAGATGGCGTCATCGAAGGTTTTGGAGCACAGCAGCCCAATATTGAACTGGAACGGTTTTGAGACCTTGCCTGCCCGACGATCCCACATCGTTGGCGGTGATGAGGTTTGGCATCCCATTCCGACGAGTGCAAGGCGCTCGTGGCCGGCCGCTTTTGCCTCGGGTAGAGCGAGGGGATTCGCACAATAGGTGTATCGGCTGCCGGCGGTTGCGAGGATTTCGTCACGGGTGGTGACAACAACAGGTTTTGCCTTCCAGGCATCGTCGTCTTCAACTCCTGACACGAGGGCCGCATCGATGTAGTCGTGTTCGCGAAGCCAAATCAACATCGCAGATACGAATCCGCCGTCCTGGCCCATTTTGTGCACCATCTCGTCACTTGCACGAGTAAGCAGCAACTGTTGCCAGATACCTGCCATTTCGTCTGGTTCGCGGACTCGGCCAAAGAGGTGCATATCTGCGGCTGGCTCCCATGCGCCATATCGAGGACATGCCCGAGTGCAGGTTGTGCAGCCCTTCTCACCGTGCACACAGTTGTCGGGGCCAAGCTCCGATTCGAGGTGGAATGGGAGATACTTACCTTCTTCGTGCTCGTAGCCGATGACGTCGTGAGGGCAGGTTACGACGCAGCCTGAACATCCGGTGCAAAGTCCTGTATCAATGACTTCGGCTTTGAGTTCTTTCCACTGCGCAGTCCAACGGGTCGGAGCGGCAGGCTGTTCGGTC
>JAPOIQ010000061.1 GCA_029978815.1 bacterium | reverse complement strand
TGCATTGCCAACCGACCCAACCCTGCATGCCTGCATCGTCACGTATGCGAGCGATATGACGCTGCTCGACACCACCCTGCTTCCTCACGGCCGCAACTGGTTCGACGGCGTACAGATGGCATCGCTTGATCATGCGATGTGGTTCCATCGACCATTTCGAGCCGATGACTGGTTGCTCTACGAGCAACATGCGATTTCTTCATCAAGCGCAAGAGGTCTCGCAGCCGGATCGATTTACAACGCCGATGGTCACCTCGCAATCAATGTTGTCCAAGAGGGACTCATCAGACTCGAACGATGACGCTTCGGCTGCTGGCTGCGATCGCACTCTCGGCAACTCTCATCGCCTGCGGGCCGTCGACCGATGTTTCGTCGCCTGCGATTTCAGGTGTGGTAACTGCTCCTGAACCGACGGCATCATTGCCGCGCACACCGACGACGCTGCCTGACACCGACGTCGCCCGCTCACCCGAGCCATCTGCAACTACACCGACAGTTGTGCTCTCGGTCGCGCAATCGTTTGAAGCACTCAGTGATGTCGTTGCCGACCATTTTGGCAACCGACTTCTTGTCATCGAACAGCGCGGCGTCATTTACAGCCTCTCCGAATCGAAACCGGCAGCAGTCCTCGACATCTCTCACCTCACGCGCCACAACGGTGAACAAGGCCTCCTCGGGGCAGCGATATCAGTCGACGGTGACTCGATCTACCTCAACTACACCTCGTCTTCGGCGGGGTCCGAGGGTGACACAGTGATTGCAGCGGCACCTCGAACTCCGGATGGGTCGTTTGACAGCAACAATCTGGCGACGATCATGACGATCTCTCAACCGTACGGAAATCACAACGGCGGCGATCTCGAAGTGTTGGCCGATGGGAGTTTGCTCGTCGCAGTGGGTGATGGAGGCTCAGGCGGAGACCCCCAGCGTCACGCCCATAACCTCGACGACCCTCTTGGCAAACTCTTGCGGATTGTTCCACTGGCCGGCGGCGGTTATGTGATTCCCAACGACAACCCCTATTTGGAGTCCGCTCTTGGCGAGATCTGGTCGAGTGGCCTAAGGAACCCATGGCGTATTGATGTCGACCCGCTCACCGCTGACCTATGGGTTGCCGATGTTGGACAGAATGAGCATGAGGAAGTGAACCGTGTTGAAGCCTTCGACGCTGTTGTTGGGGGAAAAGGAATCGACTTTGGGTGGAGTTCTTCAGAGGGTTTTGCACCCTTCAATCGCGATGTCACACCTGACACGAAAGCGATTGAAGTGTCACCCTCCTTCACCTACCCCCACACCGATGGCGCCTGCTCAATCACCGGAGGTGTCGTCTATCGGGGAGAACTCATTGACGACCTTTGGGGCTGGTACGTATTTGCGGATTACTGCACCGGAGTGGTCAGTGCGTATAACTACATCACCGACACAGATGTGCAACTCGCAACAGTCGAGTTACCAACGGCAATTGAACGTGATCACCATGGAGAAATCGTCATCACGACCGGCCGGGGAGAAGTCGTTAGCGTCGTACGCCCATGAACATGCCTTTGAGAGCGTCGTAGTGCTCGATCACATGACCTGCGCCGAGCACAACAGCTTCTAGAGGCACATTCGACATCCTGACAGGGACCTCGGTCTCACGTTCGATTCGAGCAGCAAGCCCTCGAAGCAACCCTCCACCACCGACGAGGTACATTCCGCGAACGAGGAAATCTTGGGACAGTTCTGGCGGCGCCTTCGCAAGACATCGAACCACAGAGGCAACAATTGACGACACAGGATCTTCAATTGCCTCTCGGATTTCTTCAGGGGTCAGCACCACTGTCTTTGGCAAACCCGACATGAGATCACGGCCACGAACTTCTGCAGTTGCTTCATCGACCGTTTCGGCTGCCGATCCGATTGCAATCTTGATTTCCTCTGCGGTGCGCTCGCCAATCGCAATGCCGTGCTCTCGCCTGATGTGATTTTGAATCGCTGCATCGATGTCGAACGATCCCACTCGAACAGCTTCGAGAGCGACAATTCCACCGAGAGAGATCACAGCCGTTTCACTCGTACCGCCGCCGATGTCGATCACCATGTTTCCAACCGGTTCATCAATCGGCAGATCAGCGCCGATGGCCGCCGCCATCGGCTGTTCGATCAGGTTTGCATCTGCTGCGCCCGCGCGCCGGGCGGCATCGGTCACGGCACGTCGTTCAACCTCGGTAATCGCCGATGGAACACAAATAACCACCTTTGGTCTAGTGAACCTGCTTACTCCGACGCGCTGCAGTAATAAACGAATCATTCGTTCGGTGATTTCAAAGTCGGTAATCGCACCGCCACGAAGCGGACGCACAGCAACGATGTAGCCCGGAGTTCTGCCGATCATCTGCCACGCCTCGCGGCCAGTGGCAAGCACCTCCCCGGTCTGGCGGTTGAGAGCAATGACCGAAGGCTCGTTGAGCACGATCCCCTTGCCCTTCATATAGACAAGTGTGTTTGCGGTTCCAAGGTCAATCGCAAGGTCACGGGCCATTGGATCCACCTTGTTCATCTTCGGGTACTTCGTCAGAGATCTGACGAACCCGATCTGTCACGTTCTTCCGTGCGTCGGATGACAACGCATTGATCTGGCGCCGGAAGTCTGAAACCGCATCGTCGCTTCGTTTCGTTCTCCGAAAGATAAGCAACAGGGCAAGCGCAACAATCGCAGCCGCAATGATGAGAAGCGGCATCTCAGTTCGGCTCCGGCGCAAGGCCTTGGGGGCGCTCAATTGGCGATGCTCCGGTTCCCCAGTCTGCGCCGTCCGACCATTCTTCGTGCTTCCAGATCGGAGCGGAGACTTTTAATGCATCAATCGCAAACCGGGCCGCTTCGAACGCGACAGGTCGGTGTGGGGACGACACCGCAACGATCACCGACACCTCACACAGTTCGAGGCGGCCGATGCGGTGCCACATCACAACTCGACCAACGTCCGGCCAACGGGTTCGGAGTTCGGCCGCAATTGCGGCAAAGGAATCGATCGTCTTTTCTTCGTAAGCCTCATAGGTCAACGCCACAACGTCGTCGCGCCCCTCGGCATGATCTCGGACGGTTCCTGAAAACAGCGTCACCGCCCCGCACTCGGGCTGTATGCACCAGTCGTGCGCTACTCCGGCAACCAATTCTGCAGACGTAACCCCAAACCAATTGTTGTCACGTTCTGGCGCCTGCACAGAATGAATCGTAGTCCTCCGCAGCGACCGCGACCGCAGATGGCACATCTCAGTTACTACAGTCGTGTACTCGTGGATCTCGTTCCCCCTCCCCATGAGCGCGAATGGCGTCATCCGGCTGAGATTTCAGCCGAGCATCGCATCGTGTTCGCCGCTGAGCCGCCCAGTCGGCGTTTCAGAACTGCGGCACTCGTGGCCGGGTTTACCGCTGTTGGGGCCGCCATTGCCGCAGCGATCGTCATTAACGCACTGCGCTAGCGCCGCGAGGATTTCTTCAACGAACGAAGACCAATGGCAACGAGCGCACCCACGAGAGCCGCAATACCAACTGCCATTCCAGCCAACGCGAGCTCCTGACGCCGCTTCGGTGTGATCGATGCCCACCACGGATGTTCAGTTCCTTCAACGAAGGTTTGCTCATTCGTGACAGTCGGAGTCCAACCGAGTGCCTTCAATCGATCGTTCGCAACAACCCAACTTGACGTCGTGTAGGGACCAAGTCCAGGAGGAATTGGTCCACGTTGAAACCTCCACTGCAACGCCCAGATCTGTTCGCGGAACCATTGGGGCACCGGAATTCGCCACCGACGACCAAGCAGAGCACGAACACGATCCCCCGGAATCCAGCCATCGGGAGCGACATTGACGACGCCGTCGTATTCCGACACGACAACGGCTTCAACCGCAGATGCA
Source organism: bacterium (assembly GCA_029978815.1). GTDB lineage: Bacteria > Actinomycetota > Acidimicrobiia > Acidimicrobiales > Ilumatobacteraceae > Casp-actino5. Next base: position 2,733 of record JAPOIQ010000061.1, on the reverse strand, counting down.
AGGTCATCGATATGCAGGAATTGGGCCGCCGGCTCCTCATCGCCCAGTCGTCGACCAGACCCTGCTGCAAGCGCTCGAGCGAGAGATGATGACGCACCCAAGCCCATTGTCACGGTTGGCCGAAGCACTGCCACTGAGCGATCGGTCGAACCACGTCGCCACCTGTCGAGCACGTGCTCAACTGCGGCAAGTTGTCGAGCAAAGACGAACGTCGCTTCCGGGCGAGCAATGTCATCTTCCGTAAGCGGAAGTCGGCTATTCGGGTGAGGGCCGTACACCAGCGATGACGACAACATCACTACTCGTTGCGCTCCAACCCGGCGAACTTCGTCCATCAATGCTTCGCCTTCGGCCGTCGCACTTGAGCGACGGCGAGCAAGCCCATCATGATCACCTGTACGAAGATCAACAATCACGTCGGCATGGCCGGCATCAAGAGCGACGACATCAATGGTGTCAATGGCGTGTAATCGGTCGGTGACGCGACGCGAGAGCACTGTTGCGCCTTCACGAATGAGCACCTTCTTCCCCACCTCGGCGACGTTACCTGCCCGAGATGTGCCTAGCATCAGAGATATGGCCGACACCCCTGAGCCGCGACCCGAAGATCCGTTCCGTGGGATCCCGTTCCTTGGCGATATTGCAAAAGCGATGTCGGGCCAAGGTCCAATCAATTGGGATGCCGCTCGTCAATTTGCACAACTTGGCGCAACAGGGGGCGAGCAGGAATCAAATGTTGATCCCGCATCACGAATGGCTCTCGAGGCATTGGTGCCGATCGCTCAAATGCATGTGGGGGACCTCACCGGAGCTGACCTCAGTGACACAGGAGTGGTCACCCTCAGTCGATCGCAATGGGCGGCCGACACCCTTGATTCATACCGTCCATTGTTTACCGATCTCGCGACGGCGCTCAGCGGGGGCCCTTCTCCCGATGGTGATGCGAGTGACCCGATGGCACAGATGATGGCGGGGCTCTCCAAAATGATGGCTCCCGCAATGCTGGGAATGGCCGTGGGTTCGATGGTTGGTGATCTTGCGCAGAACAGTTTCGGGATTCACGACCTACCAATTCCAAGGAGCGATACGCGTCTCAAACTGATCGGCTCCAATATCGATGCCTTCGCACTGCAATGGGAGATTCCTGCAGACGAGATGCGATTGTGGGTGCTTGCACATGAGTTCGCCGGACAGGCCATCTTGGGTGCCGCAAATTTTGGTGGCCCTCTTTCTGCGATGGTGCGTCAATATGTTGCCGCGTTTCGCCCAGATCCAGACGCGGTAATGGAGAAACTCGGTGGGCTCGATCCGTCTGCCGGAGACCCCATGGAAGCAATTCAGCAGACTCTCGGTGATCCAGCAATCCTCTTGGGAGCGGTGAGTTCTGAGGAACAACGAGCGATGGAACCTCAACTTGACGCTGCAGTTGCAGCGGTTGTTGGTTTCACCGACTGGGTTGTTGATGCAGTATCCGTCAGAGTGGTGGGAGGTTCTGCGTTACGGATCGCTGAGGCTGTGCGTCGCCAGCGCGTTGAGCAGTCCCCGTCAGACCTCTTCGTTCATCGTCTACTCGGTATTCGACTCGACGAAGACCAAGTACGGCGCGGAAAGCAGTTTGTGCAGGGTGTGGTCGATCGCGTCGGCGATGACAGCGCAATCGCAATGTTGCTTTCTGGAACTGACAGGTGCCCCACACCGAGCGAGATCGACGCACCTGGCCTCTGGCTTGCCCGAGTTAACGAGTCGTAATCGCTGGCTCAGAACTTAAAGGCCGAGCTCCAGCTACGTATGAGATCAACGCAGCAACAAGAACTGCTGCGAGATAACCGATCCCAACTGTTCCCGACATCTCAATAAGAATCGGAACGGCTGCGCCTGCGACCCATCCAAATTGAAACCTCGTTTCGAACCACGCAAAAGTGGCCGCTCTATTGCGCTCAGATACATCCCGTTGCACGATTGATTCAAACGCAAGTCGACCAATGCTGCCCGAGAAATTAACCAACACCGACAGCACAACGCCCATGACGTAACCGCCGACGAATACTGCTCCCCCAGCAGCGATTGCTGGTACCGCAAGAGAGGCTGCGAGCATCTTTTCGACATTTGTCCGTCGCCGCAACCATGGGCCCACGGTGTTGCCAACAAATGGTGCGAGCGCCCCTAGACCGACCGCCGCAGCGAGCCACAGCGGTGATGCTGCACTTGACCGGAACCAGAGTGCGACTTGAAACAAGGTGAATCCTTGGGCGAAACGGAGCACCGTCATTGCGATCCATCCGACGTGCACGTCAGGGCTCTTCGCACCTCGCTCCGCACGCGATTCACTCACTGCGTCGCTTGGACGAGCCTTCGGGAGGCGAGTCGCAAGAACCGCTGCTGCAACGAAGAAAACCGCGCCGTAGAACAATGTGGCCTCACTGCCGAGTAGTTGTTGTATGCCTGCAGCAGGAATCACTGCAATCGCTCCGGTGAGCGTTGCGATACGGCCAAGCTTCGAATTTGCCTCAACGAGGTCACTTGCGTCGCGGACGACAGATGGCACAATCGCCTGCTTCGTTACCGCATAAGTCTTTTGAAGAACGAGGGCCGCAAAGACAAACGGGAAAAGCCCAACTCCATCTGCGGTAAAAATCATTCCGACTTGCACCCCGACTCGAGCAATTCCGAGGCCAACCACCATGGCCCGTCGTCCACCTCGCAGGCGGTCGATCATCGGTCCCAACTTTGCGT
>JAPOIQ010000405.1 GCA_029978815.1 bacterium | reverse complement strand
TGAGCAGCACGCCATCTTTGTCTTGGGCAAGAAGTTCGTCCCACTTTGAGCCCCAGATGACCTTGATGACGTTCCAACCTGCACCGCGGAACACCGCTTCAAGTTCTTGGATAATTTTTCCGTTGCCTCGCACCGGGCCATCGAGACGCTGCAGGTTGCAGTTGACAACGAAAATGAGGTTGTCGAGTTGCTCTCGGGCAGCAAGCGAGATGGCGCCGAGGGTTTCGGGCTCGTCGGTTTCACCATCGCCAAGGAATGCCCACACCCTGCTATTCGAGGTGTCGTCCATCTGGCGATTCATGAGATACCTGTTGAATCGAGCGTGATAGAGAGCGGTAATTGGTCCGAGGCCCATCGAGACGGTGGGGAACTCCCAGAAGTCAGGCATCAGGCGCGGGTGCGGATAGGCCGAGAGCCCACGCCCGCCACGACCGATTTCTCTGCGGAAATGGTCAAGATCTTCCGCCTCTAAACGGCCTTCTAAATATGCTCGGGCGTAGACGCCGGGGGCTGCGTGACCCTGAAAGTAGACGTGGTCTCCGAGCCCTTCTGCGTCTTTTCCTCTGAAGAAGTGATTGAAACCAATTTCATACAACGACGCCGATGAGGCAAATGTCGAGAGGTGGCCACCAATGCCGTCGGCGGCCTTATTTGCTTTCACCACCATGACCGCTGCGTTCCAGCGAATGAACGCACGAATACGGCGCTCTATGTGCTCGTCGCCCGGAAACCAGGGCTGCTGTTCTCGCGGAATGGTGTTGACGTACGGAGTGCTCACCGTTGCCGGGAAACTCACTTGGCGGGAATTCGCGTGGGCGAGAAGCTTCGACAAGATGAAGCGAGCTCGTGACTTTCCCTTCGCATCGACGACAGCCTCAAGGCGGTCGAGCCATTCTTCGGTTTCTGTCGGATCAGTATCGGGAAGTTGGTGTACGTGCCCGTCGAACATCATTTCGCCATTCTCGCAGGTATCGACAACGTGTGGTGGCTCCTCTTCAGGAATCTGCGGTTGGAACCCACCATCCACTGAGGTCGAATAGCGTGTGCGTCGACTCGCTTGCCGTGATGCATAGGAGTCCGTTGCTCACCGCCACTGTTGAGGTGTTTGCGAGGATGCCGCCAGCAGTCGAGTTGACAACCGACGTATCGGTTACCGAATCGCAGGGTTCTGCGACGAGAAACGCTTGGTTGAGCGGTTCCACGATGGTGAATGTGCCGGTAACAGCTACTGCAGTCGCAGGCGCAGCCGGCACTTCTATTCGGGCGTCTCGTGCGTGAAGAGGAGACCAACCACCGATGCCAGAGCGCGTGTCAAGAAGCCGGCGCGGTTGTGTGCTCGTAAAACGCAGAGGAGCATTCTCGGAGAATGTTCCGGTGAGATCGACGATCACGTCGACCGATGTTGAGGTGTAGATGCAAAACTCACCGCGTGCAAGCGGAATATAGGCCGAGCCTGCAACGGGTTCCCCGGCGAGATAGTTCACATTCGATACATCTGGGGGACTGCTCGCGCATGGGTATGCGGTGATGAACCCCGGTTGATTTGCGCCGACCACGGT
>JAPOIQ010000375.1 GCA_029978815.1 bacterium | reverse complement strand
CGACGGAGAACCCGATGCCACGGAAGGAGTTCTGTGCCAACGCCACGCCGATCGGCTGACCGTGCCCGCTGGGTGGGTCGTAGACGATCGTCGTGACCCCACACTGCGTCTCTTCCGACCGCGGCGATCAGATGGCGAGGATCCCGATGCCAGGTCCAACAGCTCTGGCTCCCCACAACGCCAGCGGTCACGACGGCCGACATCCCCAGCAGGCTCTGAGCAAGTAAGCCTTCCTTTTGCGGAGGATTATGACCTCGATGCCAATGCCTCTCGTGATGATGGCCATGATGACGGTATGGCATCAGAGCCGGCTCGTATGAGTAACGACTCGCAATCTCACGATGGCGCGGAATCCCGTGCGGACGAAGAACAGGCTGGAATGAGCGCACCAACTCATCGCTCTCGACGGCAACCAGGCTCGTTGCTTCGGCGTGCATGGGGTATTGAGGAGGACTAGTGGAGCGTCGTATTGATATCGACGTGCCGTATCCCGTCGAACACACCGTTGAGGTGCTCGCGGACCTTGGCAACTACCCGCGTTGGATCACCGGTGTGAGTGAATCGACATCGCTCGACGACGATAGGTGGGCAGTGGTGTTGTCTGCGCGAATTGGGCCATTTACCCGTTCGAAGAAACTCATCATGCGTATGACAAAGGCACGTGCAGGCGATGGCGTCACCATCGACTGCATTCGCGATGAAGGGCCCGGTCATGGCCAGTGGCACGTGCACTACTCCGTTCAACCGTCCGATGACGGGAGCAGCGTGTCCGCCGTCCTGCGCTATGACGGGCGCTGGTGGGTACCTGACCAACTCGGGCGTGTGCTCGAGGGTGTGATCACCAGCGCTCGCACAGGCCTCGTGGCGGAACTCAACCGGCGAGCCGTGCGCTGAATCGCCCACGATCATCCTGAGTTACCGCCAAGGGCAGGGCGAACGCTGTCGAGAGCGCCTCGTCCGTCAGATGTGTGTCGATCGGCCCCGCCGACACAACATTCCCATTGCGCAAGAAGAGCACATGCGTAGCGGTTGTCGGAATCTCATCAACATGATGCGTTATTTCCACCATCGCGCGCATGGGTTCATCCGCGCGGCATTCATCGAGGGTGCGAATGAGAACCTCCCGCCCTCCAAGGTCGAGTCGCGCAGACGGTTCATCAAGAATGACCACGGCTGGGTCGCACACCATTGCTCGAGCGAGCAGACACCGTTGACGTTCCCCAGAGGACATGGTTCCCACCGCGTGATCAGCTAGGTAGCCCACGCCGAAGCGGTCAAGGGCACGTTGTGCCTGCTCCCGATCTGCCTCGTCGTATGTATGCCACCATGGATCAAGGGCATCGTGAAGAGCGGTCATCACCACATCACGTCCGCAGGTCGTGGACCGAATCCGCTCAATGAGTTCGGCGGAAAGATAACCCACCGATCTGCGATGCACCCGAAGGTCTACCGAACCCAACGATTCCCCAAGGACGGTCACGGTGCCAGTCGTTGGGTGGGCCCGCAGTGACGCGACCCCGGCCAAAGTGGATTTCCCCGATCCATTCGCGCCCAGCACAACCCAGAACTCTCCGGGTCGAATAGACCAGGTGACTGGGCCGAGAATGCACCGACCATCACGTTCAACACGAACATCGTTGAGAGCGAGCGCGACGTCGCCCGTCAACGTCGATGCAGGGGACACGTAGCCATCATCGCATTCACGCCGTGCAATTCACTCATTATCCACGCAGCGGTTCTCACCAGCACGTGAACGCAGACCCATGAATGAAACAATGGTCCCGTGTCCGACACCGCCGAGTACGACCTCGCACACACTG
>JAPOIQ010000050.1 GCA_029978815.1 bacterium | reverse complement strand
GCAATCGTGGGCCGGCCGCCGAATCTTGCGGCGCTGCCTTCTGGGTGCTCATTTGCAGACCGTTGTCCGTATGTTCAACCGATCTGCCGAGAGGTTGAGCCGAAGTTGCAAACCGTTGATTCGCATTCGTTCGCGTGTCATCTCCCCGTAGGCAGCACCGAAGCAGAGGCAGCCCTCAGCGCAAACATTTCAGCGGGCCTCCCTCAGTCGGAAGGCGCTGCCGTACGCCGTGAGGCTCAACAAGGATCGTTGACGTAATGGCAGGTTCAGGAACCGCACATCTCCGCGATTCTGATGACATGGTGATTCGGGTGGAAAACCTCACAGTCGAGTTTCCGGCGAAAGGAGGCAACGTCGTTCACGCTGTGAGCGGAATCAGTTTCGACGTTCGTCGCGGTGAGACGCTAGGCCTCGTTGGGGAATCTGGCTGCGGAAAATCAACGACGGGCAAAGCGCTCCTACAACTTCCATCTCCAACGGGTGGCTCGGTCCAGCTTGATGGCGAAGAGTTGACACAGCTGAGCCGGTCTGAAATGACAGCCCGTCGCACCGACATCCAGATGATCTTTCAAGACCCCATTTCGTCGCTTAACCCGCGGAGGACGATCGGCAAGATCGTGGCAGAGCCGCTCGACGTGTGGGGACCAAAAGCGAGTGACGAGCAGTGGGAACTTGTTGCCAGCATCCTCGATGCTGTTGGCATCGACCCCGAAAGCGCCAAGTACAAGAGGCCTCACGAATATTCCGGCGGCCAATGCCAACGAATTTCAATCGCGCGAGCGCTCGTAATTGAGCCAAAAGTCATTATCTGTGATGAGCCAGTGTCAGCGCTCGACGTGTCCGTCCAAGCTCAGATTCTCAACATGCTTGAGGATCTCAAAGCGAAATACGGACTCACCCTCGTCTTCATTGCCCACGATCTTGCCGTTGTAAAGAACATCAGCGATCGCGTGGCCGTCATGTATCTCGGCAAAATGTGTGAGATTTCTGATTCGGATGATCTCTACGCCGCACCAGCACACCCGTACACACAACTACTGATGGAGTCGCACCCGGAGCCAGATCCAGAAGCGGTAATAGATGAGACGGTTGTGCTCGGCGGCGAAATTCCGAGCCCGATCTTCCCGCCATCGGGTTGTCGCTTTCGCACGCGTTGCGAGTTCGCAGACGAACGTTGTGCTCAAGAAGAACCGCAGATGTCAATGATTTCTGACGGACATTATGTTGCGTGTCACCATCCGCTCGTGGAGCCGGTCTCATGACCTCCCCCGGCATATGGCTATCGACGCAACCGCTAGCATTAAGTCGCTGTGGTGAACTGCCACTTCGATCCGCCGTGACACCCTGTCGCTGCGGAGAACACAAACAACTATGGGAAACCAAATGGGGGTAAGTGCAATGAGACGTAGAGGTCTTTATCGCGCAGTCGCCTTCCTTGCGGCCGCCGGTCTCGTTGCTGGCGCCTGTGGGGGAAGCGACGACAGCGCACCCGCCGATACGACAGAGGAATCTTCGGAAGAAGCCGAGGCTCCTGCTGAAGAACCAGCTGACGAACCAGCTGATGAGCCAGCTGAAGAACCTGCTGTTGAGGCGGGGGACGAAGCAGAGGGCGACGTCGACACCGAAATTGTCGAGGAAGAGACGGCGATTGAGTATGGCGGCTCGGTATCCGTCGGACTTGAGGCCGAGGCAACAGGCCTTCGTCCTTGGGAAGACACCTGTTCATCACCTTGTTACAACATGATGGTTGCGGTGTACGACAAGCTCGTTGAGCAAACCTCCAGCGGTGCGTATTCGCCTAATGTTGCGGAAAGTATTTCAGCGAATGAAGACTTCACTGTCTGGACGATGACTCTCCGACCGGGAATTACGTTCCACAACGGCGTCGAGTTAACAGCACAAACAATCGCTGACATGTTCCCGATCCAGCAAGCAGGAGCCGCTGGTTCAGGTGCTGTTTCTGCTGCGAACCTTGTTTCCGTTGAAGCGACGGGCGATCTCGAGGTGACGTATACGCTGTCCCAAGGTGGATCAGCGTTCCCGGCCTCCCTGGCAAGGGCACCACTTGGTATGGTCTTCGATCCAGCGGCTGCCGCGGCTGATTCCGAGGGCTACTCAATGGCACCGATCGGGACGGGCCCATTCGTTATCGACTCACGTGACCTCGACAACGAGACCACCTTTGTTCGTAACGACAATTATTGGGCAACAGACCCAGATGGCAACGCGCTTCCTTACTTGGATTCAATCTCATTCCGTCCCATTCCGGATGAAGGCACACGCCTTGATGCGCTGCTCTCTGGAACGATCAACGCAATGCAGACCCTTCGTCAAGGAACAATTCGCGATGCACGCGCTGCTCGTGATGATGACGGCGCTGATATCACTCTGTGGGAATTCCAGGGCAATAACCTCGGTGGCGGCATGTTCAACGTGCTCGTCCCGCCGTTCGATGACGTCCGCGTACGTCGCGCTCTGGTCAAGATGGGCAGCCAGGAACAGACCATCGAGGCACTCGGTGGAACTGGCATCTCCTTGCCTGCCACTCAGTGGTTTAGCCCGGATTCACCGTGGTGGAGTGAAAAGGTTGCCGAAGCGTGGCCTCAATTTGACTTCGAGGGTGGGGTTGAAATTCTCACCGAATACATCAACGACCCAGAACGTTCAGACGGTAAGGCAGTTGGAGAATCAATTGACGTCGAACTTTCATGCCCACCTGATCCAACGCTCATTGCCGCAATGCAGGTGTCTGAGCAGTTGTATACGGCCAGTGGATTGGTGAATGTCACATTGACAAACTTCGATCAGCAGACCCATATTGGCATTGCGCTCGGCGGTGAAAACGGATTCGTTGGGGATCACAAAATGCACTGTTGGAGGTGGGGTAGCGACGATGACCCTGCGGTCAGCCTCAACCCAGCACTTGCTCCGCCAACCGCTGAAATCGCGGAGGCAGCGGGAATCCCTGGCGTGGTGTCACCGTTGAACTTCCCGAACTGGTTCAGCCCGACCGCTTTCCAAGCTGCTGTTGCTGCTAATCAAACAGACGATTTCGAAACCCGTTTCGGGCTCTACGAATCAATCATGCTTGAGTTTGCAGATCAAGTCCCGGTGTATTACTCGGGTCACACCGCTACAGCAATTGGTACCGACACCAACGTCCTCGGTTTGAACAGTTGGCACCTGCCTTCTGGCGAGCTCGGCATTGGTTTCCCGGCTGCTGAGGGCCGCTGGGCAGAAGTGTTTATCGCTTCATAGTCAGTTACACCATTACCGGGGAGGAGAGCTGTGGGAAAGGTCATCGCAACGAGGTTCGCCCGCCTAGTGGCGACACTGCTGGCGGTCACGTTCTTGACATTTTCCATGACAGCTCTCCTTCCCGGAGACCCAGTTAATGCCATCCTCGGGGTTGACGCCGTGCGCGACCCCGAGGTTGTGGCAAAAATTCGAGCCGATCTCGGTCTCGATGACCCGTTTCTTGTCAGGTACGTCAATTGGCTCGGAGACGCCGCCACAGGTGACCTTGGTCGGAGCTATATCACTGAACAAGAAGTCATCACCACGATCTCTCAACGATTACCTGTTACTGCGCAACTCGCGTTTATGGCCATCATCATGGCGCTCATTCTCGCAATTCCAATTGGTGTGTTAGGCGCCTACAAGCAGGGAAAGTGGCAAGACTCCACTACGTCAGCAGGTGTACAGGTGGCTCTCTCAATACCAAACTTTATTATTGGTATTTTTCTCATTTGGCTGTTCTCGGTGAGGCTTGGATGGCTGCCCGCCTCAAACTGGAACCGGATATCCACCGATGGCCTCGTAGAGAACCTCAAGACCGCTATTTTGCCCGCATCGGCTCTCGCAATGACCCAGATGGCTATCTTCTCCCGCCTCGTACGATCTGACATGATCGCAACACTTCAAGAGAACTACATCTTGGCTGCCCGTTCAAAAGGGCTTTCTGATCGCTTCATTCTGCTCCGCCACGCCCTTCGGCCAAGTTCCCTCAGTTTGATGACCATCATCGGTATCAACTTTGGTGCACTTCTTGGCGGCACGGTCATTATCGAAACACTCTTCGCCATTCCCGGAGTTGGTTTCAGGCTGATCAACGCCATCAATCAACGCGACATCATCGTGATTCAGGGAATCACTGTTTTTATCGCCACCGCATATGTGGTTATCAATACGATCGTCGACCTGCTGTACGCAGTAGTCGACCCAAGGATCCGTAAGCGGTAGTTATGGCGATTACCAACTCATCAACAACACCTGAGTTTCCGCGGGACCGGCTCAGCAATGTCTCATCGGCCGTTGCTGGGCCTACAGATATTGCGCCAAAGAGGACAACCTTCCGAAAGATCCTTCGCTCTATGCCACTGAGGGTGAAGTTGAGTTCCCTATGGCTCGTTCTCATCGTGTTTGGAGCGATCTACGCAAAACTCGACGTGGCCTGGTTCGGTGGCTCACTGCCATTACAAGATCCGAATATTCAAACAAATGGTTTTATTCGTGAGACCGGTCAATTTGGCACCGGTCAGCCGATCGAAGGAATGTCCACCTCTCACTGGTTGGGGACAGACGCAATCGCTCGAGATACCTTTGCTCGTATTGTGCACGGCGGGTGGGTCTCGCTTGTCGTGGTCGTTGTCTCCGCTTGTTGCGGAATCATGATCGGTGGTTTCTTGGGCTCCCTCGTCGGCTTTGTCAGAGGGCGGGTGGAGACCTTCGTGATGGCCACCGTTGACGTCATCCTTGCCTTTCCTGCGCTCGTGCTGTTGCTTGCCATGGTGTCGATTTTCGAGGTCAGGAATCTCTTCGTGATCAGTGCGGTCATTGGCGTGCTGTCAATTCCTGCATACACCAGAGTCGCCCGAGCTAACTCGCTCGCAATCTCATCGCGAGAATTTGTTACCGCAGCCCGAGCTATTGGTACCAAGCCAAGCAGAATTCTGTTCAGGGAGATTATTCCGAACGTGCTTCCGACCCTGCTTGCGTACACGATGGTCGCTGCCGCATTTGTCGTTGTCGTGGAGGGCTCTCTTTCGTTTCTCGGGCTCAGTGTGCAGTTGCCGACACCGACATGGGGCAACATGATCAACCAAGCTCGACGTGATATAAAAATCAACGTGGCTCAAGTGATGTGGCCTTCGTTGGCGCTAACACTTACCGTGCTCTCGCTGAACCAAGTGGGCGACTTCTTCCAGCAGCGCCGAGAGATTCGCGGCTCGAACCTCTGATCTTGCTACACCCTTACCGCTCTATCCGCCCAGGCCAGCATTTCCCTGTCGCCTGCTGAGTCTCCGTACGCGGTAACAAACACTTCTGACCTCTCGTAGCCAGCATTAGAGAGAAACGTGCTGAGCTTCGACACCTTCTCTTGTCCTCGCACATTCTCACCGCACATACGGCCCGTGAGTACCGAACCGTCAGATTCGAGTTCGGTGGCAAGAAACTCCGTCTCTAGGTATGAGGCAAAGCAATTGACATACGTTTGCAGAGAGGCCGACACGATAACGACTCGATCGCCATGGGCTTTGTGCTCATTTAGAGATTCTACAATGCGTGGCCTTAGCCAGCCCTTCGCACGCTCTTCAAAAAAATCACGCGCAAGCGCGTCAATCGTTTCCTTATCGGAGCCTTTAAGGAGCGCGCACAGCGATCTCTTGAGTGACACACGTGACAACCCAATCCGGCGCACTGCGCCACCGAGGTCAAGCCGGTGCCCTCGACGCCGAACGAAGAGTAAGAAACGTATGAAACAATCTCGATCGGTCAGCGTCTTATCGAGGTCAAAGACTGCTATGTGGACCATTATTCGGTGACCATCGCAGTGATGTCCTGCCAGTACGAAGGCCAGCTCTTTGAGGTCACTTCTGGCTCGGTGATAGCCGTGCCCGGTACGCGTGCGCCGATAATCGAGAACGCCATTGCGAGCCGATGATCATCGTGAGTATCAACAGTTGCGCCTAGGAGCTCTGCGGGAGTGATCGTGAGACCATCATCGTGTTCAACGACATTGGCCCCAAATTTGCTGAGCTCGCTGGCAAGATCTCCGATGCGGTCACTTTCTTTGTTTCTGATGAAGCCCACGCCTCTAATTCGGGTAGGGCTCGCGGCGAAACATGCAAGGGCCGCCACCGTTGGCACCAAGTCAGAAATCTCTGACATATCGAGATCAATTCCCACAAGATCGCGTCCGTTCGATGTCAACGTGGTGGAGTGGGTCGTGCAATTGATGTCAGCATTCATCTCGCGCAGGATGTCAATTATCTGCTTATCACCCTGAAGAGACGAGGACCCAAAGTCTTCGATGGTGACGGTTGAACCTGTTGCCGCCGCTATCGCAAGCGGATACGACGCAGAGGAGGCATCGGGTTCGATGGTGACCGAAGTCGCCGAATATTCCTGTGGTGAGATGCCGACTGAGCCTTCTGAGATGTCAGTCGACACTCCGAACAGTTCCATTACCGAAGCTGTCAAGTTCACATACGGCTGTGAAATAGGGTTTCCCTGTAACGCGATGTGCAAACCCTCTGGTAGCACGGGTCCGATCATCATGAGCGCAGAAATGAATTGGCTTGATGTGGTCGCATCAATGGTCACCGCTCCCCCACGAAGTGGGCCCTGGATACTCACCGGCAATCCACCGTCGTGATCAGCGATCTGCGCTCCTAACGATCGAAGGGCACTGAGTAAGGGGCCTATTGGACGCTGTCTCAAGCGCTCGTGTCCGTCGATAGAGATGCTGCTTCCAGCTGTCGCTGCGAGTGCTGTCAAAAACCGAGAGGTCGTGCCTGCGAGTTCGGCGTGAATTTTTCCAGACTGCAGCGCTGCATCTCGGAGCACCGTTGCGGTCGAACCTGAGCGTGTCACCTCGATACCGAGAGCCTGTAGTCCCGACAGCATGGCACTGGTGTCATCACCGTCAGGAAGATTCTTCAGTGTTGATCGTCCCTCACTGAGTGCAGCGCATATGAGCGCGCGGTTTGCAATGCTCTTCGACCCTGGAACGCGAATTGTGGAGTGAAATGGGCGCTCCACCGGAGTGCACCACAACGTCATGTCAGTGCACTCACAGTCGGGCGGAAGCCTCGGGCGATGAGACCGCCACGGAACATGTCAACAACTCCAGAATCAACAAGGACAACAGCGACACCACGGTTTCCTTCGGCGAGGTGAACAACTTCAAAATTGGCAATGTTGACGCCGAGCTCAGCGGCGAGGGTGAACACCTCGGCTGCGGCACCCGCACGGTCTGGAATGCGAATGCGGACCTCCGAGAGTACCGACGGGTCTGTCACACGACCGGGCAGGTTTGCTCTTGATTCTCGAGCCCTCTGGAGCATGCTTTCTAGCGAGGTTTTCTCTTCAGCTTCGATAAAACTTCGGACGCTATTCAGCGCTGCATTGAGGTCATCGATCGCTTCCAGAATC
>JAPOIQ010000068.1 GCA_029978815.1 bacterium | reverse complement strand
TGCCTTACTGAGCGGTTCAAGTGAGACATCGGTGATGTCGGCACTATTTTCGGTTTCGGAACTTTCGCTGCCTCCGCATGCAGCAAGAGAGAACAGTGCGGTGAATGCAAAGAGGGTGGTTCTGAAGGTTGCGACCATGAGATTGACCGTACCTGCGGTGGCTAAGACTTCGTGTTCGGCACGCGCATTTTCAGCCAGTCGGCCTCGGCTTGCCCCATTGCGGTACTTGGGGGCGACTGCATGAACGGCCAGAGTTCTTCAGCAATTTCGCGGTAATTGCCGGTGGCGTTGAGATCTCCGAGCAGGGCGTACAGGCCGAGATTGATCCGCTGAATGAAGACGAAAGCTCGTGGAACTGTCGCGTATTGCGAGATCGGACTAGAGCGGTCGAAGGTATGCCGGACGATTCCAGATGCATATTCCGGCGTCCAAGTGATTTCGCGCCGCGCTGCAACCGGTTCGTAAAACCGAGAGAAGAAGGTGCCGACATCAGCGGTGTCAACCGGCGCATCGGCTTTCAGCATTCCGGCACGTTCAAGCACTGACCGAAACCCGGGAACGTCGTGTTCAACGGCCGCAAGACGCACCATTGTTTCAAACATTGCCATTTCATCGACCGAAAAATCTTTGACGAGACCGAAGTCAAGGAAGGTGACTTTGCCGTCGCGATGGAAGAGATAGTTGCCGGGGTGCGGATCACCATTGAATGAGCGCATTGTGTAGAGGCTGCGAAAAACAAACCGAAACATCGTCTCGGCGATCGCATCCCGCTCGTGTTGATCCCAGGTCAGCACCTCTGACCAGGTGTGGCCGCTGACAAGTTCGGTCGTAAGGACACGGCTCGAGGAGAACTGCGAGATGACATCTGGTACCGAAATTGTCGGATGATCTCGGTAGAAGTCGGCAAAACGCTGCTGGTTTCGTGCCTCTCGTCGGTAATCGAGTTCTTCGGTAAGTCGCTCTTTGATCTCTTCGACCATGTCTGTCGGGTCGAGGCCGCCGAATCCTTGTTTCAAGATCGTCCCGAGAATGTTCGCGTTCTTGAGATCGGAAGCGATCGCATGATCGACGCCCGGGTATTGCACTTTTACGGCGACCGCACGTTCTTTGCCGGTCGTCTCATCAACGATGATCGCCCGGTGTACCTGCCCGATTGAGGCGGCGGCAATCGGGACAGGATCCCACTCAACGAACAATTCTGAAGGGTCTGCGCCAAGTTCTTCGGCGATGACCGCGCGGGCAAGTTCGCCGCTCATCGGTGGCGCGTTGTTTTGCAGAGTTGCTAGAGCGGCACGAAGCGGTTCTGGCAGAGCATCGTCAAGATAGGAGGCCATCTGTCCGAGTTTCATGAGGGCACCCTTCATCTGCCCGAGTTCTTCTGTGACGTGCTGAGCTGTCGCGATCTGCTTTCTGGTGTCGAGTTCCGAGCGTCGATCTGCATCCGCGAAAACTTTTCGAGCGGCGGTCCCGAGGTGGGTTGCCCCAACCTTCGCTCCAAGTCGAGCAACACGAGCCGAACGGCCAACCCAGTTGGTGCTTGATGGGCCAGATAGTCGACTCATGATGACGCTCGCGTGCGGCGAGCGACACTGTCGATTGCTCGAACTAAGGTCGGCACGAACCGATCGGCGTGGGCAACGATTGCATCGTGCTCACCTTTGACCCGGAACACATCGGCATCTGGAATGAGGTCAAACAATTTCACCTGACGTGACTTGGGAACGACAGGATCATCAAGAGTGACGACGACCGAAGTCGGCACATCGATTGTGTGCGCCCATTCAAGCGAAGAGAATTGGCCGACTGCGTGGCCCGCTTCAAGAACCATTCTCCAGTCGTGTTGGGCTGCCTGGGCAATCGCCCAAGGCCCCCAACTTTCTGACTTGCGCTGCAAATAGAACTGCTCGCTAAACCAGTCGCGAGCCTGCCCAGGGGTGAGGCGGGCAAGGGTTGCCAGCCCGTTAAGTCCCATGAAGCTCAGTCGTTCCTCACGTCGCTCAGAAAAGTACGGGGCGGTTGCACAGAGAACGAGCCCTCTTACGCGTTCGGGGTGCTGCTTCCATAGCAATTGGGCGATCGTGCCTCCCATCGAATAGCCGACACCGATGAGGTGCTCAATGCCAAGGACATCGGCCACCCGGATGACATCGTCAGCACAGTCTTCGAGCCGAAATGATTTCTTCGAGCGGAGACCTGACCCATGACCGCGTTGGTCGAACGCAATGATCGAGAAATGCTGTGAGAGCGCCTCGTACGCGGAGAAGTAATTGATATCGGCGCTGGCTGTCCAACCATGGAGTAACGCAATCGTGGGGGCTCCGACTGGGCCTTCAACATGCCGGACGCTGAGTTCGCCGAGGTCGTCGAGCTCGACTGTTCTTGCGGGGGGCAACGGGGGAGCAAGTGTTTCTGATTCGCTACTGTTCTCGATTGTCGTCACGCGTGTTGCCGCCCGGGGATGTCAGAGATCTTCAATGGAAAGGATCTCTACTTTCAACATCCCATTTGGTCCTTCGTATTCCAAGGGGCCGGGGCCGGAGGTGCGAGCAAGAGCATCACCGAGCGGAGAACCAGGGCCAACGATGGTGATATCCGCAGGGAGGCCCTCTCGTTCCTCTTGGCTGCCGATGACAAAACGCTCTGCCATGTTGGCATCGTCACCTTCGTAGATCATGGTGAACACCTGCCGGGCACCGTCGACAACGACCGCATTCTCCAACAGATGCTCGAGTTGGCGGATACGCCCTTCCATATGGCCTTGCTTGTCCTTGGCAGCGTGGTATCCGGCATTTTCTTTGAGATCGCCCTCTGCCCGGGCGAGTTCGATTTCTTCAGCGACTTCGATTCGTCCGCGGGTAGAGAGATCCTCGTATTCGGCCTTGAGGCGCTCGTAGGCATCTCGTGAGAGTTGCTGCTCGCTCATATGTCATAGGTTACCGGAGGCGAGAAGCGTGATTTCTTGTGCGCAAGCGAATCCTGTCGGCCTAGCATTCTTGTATGGCGTATCGCATTGCAGTTGTAGGGGGAGATGGCATTGGCCCAGAGGTCACTGCGGAGGCACTGAAGGTTGTGAGAGCCTCAGGCGTTGCAATCGAGACCGAAGATTTCGATCTCGGTGGGGCTCGGTATCTCAACGATGGCGAGATCCTCTCTGATGAAACCCTCAACGAATTGCGCAAATTTGATGCGATTCTTCTCGGGGCAGTCGGCGATCCTCGCGTTCCACCTGGTGTGATAGAGCGCGGCCTGTTGCTGAAGATGCGGTTTGAACTTGACCTTTATGTCAACCAACGCCCCTTCGCCGGTACCGCACCGGGGCATACCCGGCCCCACGACTTCGTGGTCATCAGAGAGAACACCGAGGGCCCCTACGTTGGCGAGGGAGGTGTCTTGCGCAAGGGGACACCGAATGAGGTTGCGACCCAGGGTTCAGTGAACTCTCGCATGGGTGTCGAGCGGTGTGTTCGTTACGCATTCGAACTTGCGATGCAACGTGAACGCAAACATGTGACTCTTGTACACAAGACGAATGTGCTCACGTTTTCGGGCGACCTCTGGGAGCGCACCTTCAACCAAGTAGCAGCGGAATATCCGCAAATTGAGACGGCGTACAACCACGTTGACGCCGCATGCATCTATTTTGTGCAAGACCCGCACCGATACGACGTTGTGGTGACCGACAACTTGTTCGGTGACATTCTCACCGATCTTGGCGGAGCAGTTTCTGGTGGAATCGGCCTTGCCTCCTCAGCAAACCTCAATCCATCTCGATCGGGTCCATCAATGTTTGAGCCGGTTCACGGCTCCGCCCCTGACATTGCGGGAACAGGAGTAGCGAACCCGACTGCAGCGGTGCTCTCCGCCGCGTTGATGCTTGATTTCCTGGGTGAGGCTGATGCAGCCCGACGCATCGAGGCGGCATGCGCCGAGGTTCCGACTGAAGGAACCGTTGCCATCGGTGACATGATCGCATCACGCGTTTCTGGTTGATCGAAGCGCCCAACATCCGCTTTTACGCCTGAAAGACTGCTGAAATGCCGATTACCCCAACTCCAAAAATCTGGATGAATGGCTCGCTCGTTAATTGGGCAGATGCCAATGTGCACATTCTCACGCACACCCTGCACTACGGAATGGGCGTATTCGAAGGTATCCGCGCCTATGAAACCGCCGACGGCCCTGCAGTTTTCCGTTTGACTGAGCACATCGAACGTCTGCACAACTCGGCGAAAATCCTCGGAATGCCGATGCCGTACTCGGTTGACGAATTGATTGCCGCAACGAAGGAAACCGTTGCATCAACAGGCCTCGACTCGTGTTATATCAGGCCGATCGCGTATTTCGGATATGGCGAGATGGGACTTAATCCCCTCCCGTGCAAAGTTGATGTCGCAATTGCCTGTTGGCCATGGGGCGCCTACTTGGGCGACGACGCCGTCGAGAAAGGCGTTCGCCTAAAGACCTCGTCGTGGACTCGTCATGATCACAACACGATGCCACCTGCAGCGAAGACCGTTGGTAACTATGTCAACTCTTCGCTTGCGAAAGTTGAAGCGCTACAGGCGGGTTATGACGAAGCTGTCATGCTTGCGCCAAATGGGCTGGTTGCCGAGTGTTCTGGCGAGAACCTCTTCGTTGCCCGCCATGGCAAGCTGCTCACCCCTCCGCTTTCCGCAGGGGCTCTTGAGGGCATCACGCAGAGCACCGTCTTGACGATCGCTTCTGATCTGGGGTTTGATGCTCGCACCGACAACCTTGCTCGTAGCGATCTCTACATCGCCGAAGAAGCGTTTGTCGTTGGAACCGCAGCAGAGGTTTCCTCCGTCAACTCGGTTGATGATCGAGCGATTCCTTGCCCGGGCCCGATGACCCGTGCAATTGCGGAGACCTACGGTGATGCGGTTCGAGGAAAGATCGATCGATACCGCCACTGGTGCGAACTCGTCGGCTAAGAAACCTAATAGTCCGCAAGCGCCGCTGAGCGGCCGGCTTATGAGATGGCGGCCTCGAGTTGCGAGATGAACGCAGCGTGGTCTGCATGCATGACAACGAGGGCGTTGGGTTCCCGGCCAGTGAAACCGAGGAGATCCATAACGACCATTCCGCGCGTGGGGCCGTCACCGCACTCGGTCACGAGATTGAGGTGGCGAGTTTCTGTCGCAACAGCAGGGTCAATTGCGTACGCCATTGTGATTGGATCAGGCATGTCAAAGCCAGCAAGTTTGGTGTCGTTTGCGCAGAACTCGGCGACGATTCGCTGAATGTCAATCGTGAACTCTGCAAGCGGTGTTCCGATGGAACGAAGCCGCACAGCCTCATCAGGAACGATCACCGCGTCGCGTCGTGAGATATCCCAGCCCACGAACTCAAGTGGTAGGCCCGAGTCGAGCACGATCTGCACCGCGTGGGGGTCAACCCACATGTTGAATTCTGCAACAGGGTTGACATTCCCGACGTGGTCAGCAGCGGCCCCCATGATGACGACACGGGCGATGCGTTCAGCAATCGTTGGGTCACGGTGAATCGCAAGAGCGATGTTGGTGAGAGGGCCGAGGGTCACCAACGTGAGTTCACCTGCGTGATCTCGCGAGGCTTGAAGTAGCGCGTCGACTCCGTGGCCTTCATTTGGGGTTCGTCCTGAAAGAGGAAGTCCAATGTCGCCCATTCCGTCATTGCCATGGACGTGTTGAGCCGTGCCAAGTTCATATAAAAGTGGGCGATCTGCTCCGGCGTAGACGGGCACATCTTCTCGACCGCAAATTTCTCTCGTGTAGAGAGCGTTCTGAAGAGCAGATGAAAGCGGGACGTTTCCAGCCACGACACTGATGCCGACAATGTCAATGTCGTCTCGGGCAAACGCCATGACAAGAGCGACAGCATCGTCGCTTGCGGTGTCGGTGTCGATGAAGAAGGGTCGTCGATGAGCCATGGCGTCCGACATTAGGTGAGGGGAGCGAACCAGACTGGGTTAGTGCGCTACGACGAGAGATCTTGGCGTCGTGCCGCAAGCCCGCCAAGTGCTTCCATGACGATCCGGTGAGCCACGTTGACGGTCAATTCGCTGACGTCATACGCCGGCGCAACTTCGACGACGTCCATCCCGACGACGTTGTGCTCCTTTGCGAGTTGGCGAACGATCCGAAGAATGTCAGTCGTTGAGATTCCACCTGGTTCTGGGGTTCCTGTCCCTGGAGCAAAGGAAGGGTCGAGACTGTCAACATCGACCGAGATGTAGAGATATTCGGCAGATGAGAGCGCCTCGTTTACTGCGTCATCCATCACCGCTTTGAATCCGCGCTCCCAGATCTCTTGCATGGTGTGCCACACCATGCCTTGCTCGCGCATCCATCCAAAGGTGTCCGCAGGTGGCCAATAACCGCGAAGGCCAACCTGCACGAATCGGTCACCAGGGATTGCACCTGACTCGATCAGTCGTCGCATTGGGGTGCCATG
>JAPOIQ010000209.1 GCA_029978815.1 bacterium | reverse complement strand
TGCGGAACTATCCGACATGGATTACCAGTCGCAATATGGCGAACGAAGCAAGCGATGAAAGCGTGCAAGCACTCATTGACGCCGTGGTTGCCCGGTACGACATTCCTCAAAAGTGGTATGCCCTCAAAGCCCAGGTTCTCGGTGTCGATCAGTTACGTGACTTTGACCGGATGGCCTCCGTTGCAACGAGTGATACCTCAATCGGCTGGGAGGAAGGCAGCACAGTCGTACGTGAGGCCTACGCGAGTTTCTCGCCCGAGCTCGCTGGGATTGTCGGGAGATTTATTGACGAGCGGTGGATTGATGCTCCGGTTCGCCCCGGCAAGCGAGGGGGAGCGTTCTGTGCGTATGCGGTACCCTCCCATCACCCTTACGTGTTGCTCAATTGGACATCGACTCCACGCGACGTCGCAACACTTGCCCATGAACTCGGTCACGGTGTTCACGGCTTTCTTGCCCGCGAACAAGGAATTTTTCATCAGTCGACGCCTCTCACACTTGCTGAAACAGCATCTGTGTTCGGTGAGACCGTCACGAACAACCGGCTGCTCTCAATGCTCGAAGACCCGGGCGAACGGTTTGCGCTTCTCGCAGCAACGCTTGAAGACTCGATCGCAACCGTGTTCCGTCAAGTGGCGATGAATCGGTTTGAAGATGCCTGTCACACCGAGCGGCGAGAAGTCGGGGAGATCTCCGTCGAACGTTTTGGTGATCTGTGGGAATCATCTCAACGAGCGATGCTCGGCGATTCTGTTGAGATCACCGAGGGCTATCGAAACTGGTGGAGTTACATCCCTCATTTCATCGCCACCCCGGGTTATGTCTATGCATACGCCTACGGCCAACTTCTCGCATTGAGTGTGTATGCGAAATTCGAGACGCAAGGTGATGCATTCGTGCCGAACTATCTCGACATGCTTCGAGCCGGCGGCTCCATGAAACCTGAGGACCTCACCGCCCTTGTCGACTGCGATCTCACCGACCCAGGATTCTGGTCTGCTGGTCTCGACATCGTTGAGCAACAACTCACGCGTGCATCTCAAGCGGCCGAGGCAGCCGGACGTCTCTGAGGGCGACCTACGTCTGAGCTCCTCGGGCAACTGGCAACGTATAGAGCACAACTGTCGATACCCCGGCGGTGATCAGCGCGTAAGTGATTCCGGCATTGAACCCAGAGCTATCGATAATCGCCCCCGCAAGCGGCGGCCCGATGAGCCCACCAATTCCGGCTCCCGTGTAGGTTGCGCCGAGAATGGTTGCCATACCGTTCGTTCCAAACATCACCGCTACCGCTGCTGGTGACAATGCGATGAACCCTCCGTAGCCGACACCGAGAACCACCGCGAACAAGACGAGTACTCCGTAGCGGCCATCGGCGGCGAGCCAAATGGCGTACGAACTTGCCATCACGCCAAACGCAGCCTGCATGAGACGTATCGGTCCGACCTTGGCTCCGAGCGCTCCCAATCCGAGCCGGCCAACGATTGATGAGGCACCGATGAGACCAATCAGCGCAGCGGCCCTTGCCGATGGCACTCCACGATCAGTTGCATATGTCTTGATGAAAACGAATGGGACGAACAGCGCCATCGTTGTGATGAGTGATGCCGAATACAGGGTGACAAATCGGCGGTCTCGGACCAGCGTCCGAAGTTGAACCACGCCCCCATCACCAACAAGCGGAGGCGTCACCGCTCCAACCGAGGCAATGAGAAGAGCTGCCGTACCTCCAACTGCAAACACCACGTACGTCGTTCTCCATCCGTACCGATCGATAAGTGATGCCGCAAGCGGGGCGCAGACGAGTGTTCCGGCGCCAATGCCCGACACCGCAATTCCGAGTGCCAACGTGCGGCGTTTGTTGAACCATCCTCCAACCGTCGCAACCATCGGTACGTATCCGCATGCCGTTGCCGTGCCGACGCCAACCCCATAGGTGATGAACCCAACCCAAATCTCTTGCACGAGAGACGTGAGGTAGAGACCGATTCCCATGCTGATAGCCCCGACGAACACCACGCGCCGCGGACCGAAACGGTCGGCAAGCCTTCCCGTGATCAGGCCTCCCAGGAAGTAGAAGCAGGTGGTCAACGAGAACATAAGAGCGGTCAAGCCTTTGCCTGAGTTGAATTCCTCAGACATCGAGTCAAAGAACGCTCCAAACGAGTAGCCCACCCCAAAACAGGTGAAGCATGACAGAAATGCTGCAGCGACGATGCCCCAGCGACGGAGGCCGCTGAGATCACCCGGCTCTTCTGTCATCTTTCCTACTTTCGACCAATGTGTTACGCCATCTTCATCTCAGCAGAACGGTCGTGGTGAATCGCTGTCAGAGCACGATCACAGGTGCAGGCAAAATTCGCCGACATGAGGAATGCGGCCTGTGTAACAATTCGCGCCTTGATATCGATCACAGGATTGCGTACGTTGACAAGTGAGGAGAGCACGTGACGACACCCGCTCAACATCGGGATTTTCGAACGACGCGCCGTGTAGTTCCCATGGCGCGACTGATCACTGCTGTTTCGGTTGCAGTCGCCACGTCGTTCACTTTGGCGCCAGGAGATGTGGGTGCTTCTGATATTCCGACTTCTCAGAACGAGGTCGAGATCACCCTTCCAACGTTTTCCGGGGGGCAACCACTCTTCAAGTACCTCATTTCGATCGATCCCACCCGCACGAGTATGAACAACCTCGAAGCGGCACTCCGCGACGCCGGTGCATCAGTCGTCAACTCAATATCTGATTTCAACACCGTCGTCGCTTGGGTCTCTGATGAGCAGGTTTCAGCACTGGGAACACACGCTGCGATCGACACCATCGAACAAGATTCGACGGTTTCAGTAGGGCGTACGCCAGAGAACGGTCAAGACGTCGGAGCGTCACCTGAGCCCGGACCTATCCCAGGTCGCTACATCATCACGGTCGACCGGTCGGCCAACACAACGACTCGAGCAGCCATCGTCTCTGCCCTCGGCGATGCTGTCATTGCTACATATGAACATGCGTTTGATGGCTATGCAGTCGAGTTAAGCGATGCCGATGCCAAATCGATCAAGTCGCTACCCGGTGTTCTTTCGATCGAAAACGACGCCATCATCACGCTCGACAACGCCGGTGATGTGGTTCCAACAGCAATGCAATCTGATCTATCTGAGGGCCTATGGGGGCTCGACCGCCTTGATCAAACGGCACTCCCTCTCGACCAGACCTATACCTATGACGCTGACGGGGAAGGTGTTACTGCATACGTCATCGACACCGGAGTTTCACCTCACGAAGAGTTCGGTGATCGTCTCAACAGCGGTCGCCGCTTCTACAACGCCGGGTGGAATTGGCTGCCCTGGATCACATACGACACCAATACCGATGACTGCAACGGCCACGGCACGCACGTTGCCGGCACGATCGCTGGAACTACCTCCGGTGTTGCAAAACGGGCCGACATCATTCCGGTTCGCGTATTCGGATGCACTGGCAGCACCTCCACATCGATCATCATCGAAGCAATCGACTGGGTGATCGCTCATCACCAAAACAGCGTCCCAGCCGTCGCCAACCTCAGCCTCGGTGGAGTACCATCAAGCGCTCTCGATGCTGCAGTTCGGGCGATGGTTAATGATGGCATCGTGGTTGCCGTCGCAGCCGGTAAC
>JAPOIQ010000206.1 GCA_029978815.1 bacterium | reverse complement strand
GGGGTTGATCGCGATGCATATGTACCCATGCCGAATGGGGCCGTGTCGGTATCGCCCTCTTCAACGACCACGTCATCAGCGGGAATGCCGAGTTCATGCGCAACAATCTGTGCCCATGTTGTTTCGTGGCCTTGACCTTGGGTTTTCGCTCCAGTGCGAAGAATCGCCTTGCCGGTCATGTGAACGCGGAGTTCAGCAGAGTCAAACATTTTGATACCCAAAATGTCGTACTCACGGCTGTTGCCTGCGCCGAGCGGTTCGGTCATCGTTGAAATTCCGATTCCGAGATAACGACCGTTCTTGCGGGCCTCTTCTTGGTCCTTCAGGAATTGCTCGTAGCCGATTGCTTCGAGTGCAATGTCGAGGCATTTGCCGTATTGGCCTGAGTCGGTGAGGAAGCCAAATGGTGTTCGATGCGGGAAGTCATCGTCACGAACCAAGTTCACGCGTCGGAATTCGGCTTGGTCCATCCCGAGGTCGTCTGCGGCGGCCTGAATCATCCGTTCTTGAAAGAACATGGCTTCGGTCACCCTGAACGAGCATCGATATGCAACTCCACCCGGCGCCTTGTTCGTGTAGTAGCCCTCCGCCGTAAGGTGAGCTGCTGGGATGTCGTAGCACGCAAACGCCGAGTGCATGAGCCCGATCTTGAACTTGCTCGGCTGAGCATCAGAGAAGAACGCACCATGGTCAGAAATGGTGTGCATTCGAACACCAAGGATCTTTCCGTCTTTGCGAACCGCCATCTGGCCCTTGAGGTACACGTCGCGCCCGAATCCGGTTGAAATGAGGTTGCCGGTTTTGTCCTCAATCCATTTCACCGGGCGTTCGGTCAGGATTGATGCGAGGATTGAAATGACATATCCCGGATACACCGGCACCTTGTTTCCGAATCCACCACCAAGGTCAGGGGAAATGATTCGGATCATGTGCTCTGGAAGTTCCGCAACTAGCGCGACAGCCGCACGAATGATGTGCGGGGCCTGTGTCGTCATGTACACGGTGAGTTTCCCCGTTGATCGATCGAAGTCGGCGATCGACCCGCATGGCTCGAGCGGTGACGGGTGGGACCGTGGGTAGTGCAGTTCGATTTCAGAAACGACATCAGCCTCTTCGAAGGCTTTGTCCGTAGCTGGGCGATCACCGACCTCCCAATCGAAGATCTTGTTGTCAGGCTGATTCTCTTTGTCGTCGCGAATCAACGTCGCCCCTGCGGCCATCGCCTGGTCAGGGTTCACGATCACGGGCAGTGTCTCATAATCGACAACGATCGCTTCGCAAGCATCCTTCGCGATGTACGGATCGTCAGCAATGACTGCCGCAACCTCTTGCCCTTGGAAGCGGACTTTGTCGGTCGCAAGTACTGCTTGCGTGTCGTACGACAGCGTTGGCATCCAGGCGAGGTTGCGGGTTGCCATCATGTCGCCGGTGAGAACGAGGCGCACCCCAGGAATTTCCCATGCCTTGCTGACATCAATAGAACGAATTCGTGCGTGTGCAACGGGGCTCCGGAGGATTTCCATGTGCAGCATTCCGGGAAGTACAACGTCGTCGACGTAGTTTCCTCGGCCGCGAATGAAGCGGTTGTCTTCTACGCGGCGCCGGCTAGCGCCCATGCCACCGATCTTGATTTCATCGAGACTCATCAGTCATTCCCCTCATCCGGCGCTATTGCGCATTTTCTCTGCAGCCCAGAGGACCGACTTCACGATGTTTTGGTAGCCCGTGCACCGGCATAGGTTCCCCGAGAGCGCCCATCGAACCTCGTCTTCGGTTGGGTCCGGGTTCTCGTCAAGAAGTGCTTTCGCGGCCAGCATCATTCCTGGCGTGCAATATCCACACTGGAGTCCGTGCTCTTCTTTGAACCCCTCCTGAATTGGGTGGAGCTCGCTTGCAGATGCAAGACCCTCGACGGTCATCACATCATGACCGTCCGCTTGAACGGCGAGCATCGTGCAACTCTTTGCTGGGCGACCATCGACGAGAACGGTGCATGCGCCGCAGTTGGTTGTGTCGCATCCGGTGTGGGTTCCTGTGAGTTTGAACCCCTGCCGGAGAAGGTGGGCAAGCAACAGGCGAGGTTCGACGTTTGCGGACCGCTTCTCACCGTTGACGGTGATTGTGACCCTCCGAATCGGGATATCGACCGAGGTCTCGGTGATTTCTTCAAACAGACTTGTCATCTCAAGCGGCCCTCTCATTTGATTCGGCGATGCTCCCCAAGAGGCGAGCGGTAAATGTGCTGATGATGTGACGCTTATACGACGCGCTTCCGCGGTGGTCACTTCGTGGTTGCGCAACCGAGGCTGCGAGTTCTGCTGCCTGCCCAATTGATGCCTCGTCGAGCGAGCTGCCAACAAGCGCAGCTGCGGCATCAGATGCGTCAACGGTGGTTCCACCGACACCGGTGAGCGCGATTCCTGCCCTTGTGACCTTCCCGCCTGACATATCAACCGCAACCGCAACGGCTGCAGTTGCGAAGTCTCCGACGCGCCGTTCGAGTTTCATGTAGCCACCAAGCGCAGTGCCTTGTGGCGCAGGAATCACGGCTTCGACTGCCAGTTCGTTGTAGGCAAGGACATTCTGGAATGGGCCAGAAACGAATGACCGGACCGGAATATTTCGCCGGCCGTTTGGCCCCTGCGCAACAATATGGCCATCGAGGGCAACCATGCACGACGCCCAGTCACCCTGAGGGTCGGCGTGGCAGACAGAGCCAACAAAGGTTCCACGGGTGCGAACGATCGGGTCTGCAACGAGTGGAGCAGCAGCTGCAATGGTTGGTTGCCGTGCACTGATCTCAGCGGACTTTTCAAGATGCTCATGCCGGCAAAGTGCTCCGATGTGAAGCGAACCGTCGGCATCGAACCGGTGGTAGTCAAGATCAGCAATATTGTTGATGTCGACAAGTAGCTCGGGAGAGGCGAAACGGAGTTTCAACATCGGCACCAAACTCTGGCCGCCGGCGAGCACCTTGGCTTCACCTTTTCCTTCTTCAAGGAGAGCGATCGCTTCCTCAATCGAAGCTGGTGATTCGTATCTAAAACGTGACGGGTACATGATTCTCCTGTGGTGGCCTAGTTGCCGCCATCGTCGGGCAGAGCAGTCGGGAGCGAATCTGCATCGGGATCAGGTCGCGGTTCTTGGTGGGGAGGCCATGGGCCTTGAACAGGTTGCCCGGCAACTTTGAGATAGTCGATGATCTGAGGCCATGCCCAGATCGTTGGGCTTTTGCCTTCTTTCGGGGCGTGCTCCACCAATTCATAGAGGCGCGGATTACCCGCACTGTGTCCTGAGGACTCAACCGCCATCTCAACCCCCTTTATTCGGTTCGGTTCACTAACAGTGTGACGAACGTAACACCTCTTTGTGAAACTGTGAAGAGGCAATCAATATTCCCAATGATTGTCAAGTCTGTTTGAACGAGGCGTCGCTCGATTGGAGTGACCAATCACATCACCGAAACAGTTACTGGATGCGCTCGGCGTTCATACGCCGCTTCGTCGCAGTCCACGAGCAGATCGGGCACGCGGTCAGGTCGTGGTGACGTGCGGGGCAGTATTCGCGGCCAAAGAAAATGATTTGAAGGTGGCGCCGATTCCAGGTCTCGATTGGGAACACAGCCTTCAGGTCTCGTTCTGTTCGTTCGACAGTCGAATCATTCGACAAACCCCAGCGCGAAGCGAGCCGATGGATGTGGGTGTCAACAGGAAAT
>JAPOIQ010000278.1 GCA_029978815.1 bacterium | reverse complement strand
GCATCGCGAAGCGCTACCGCAGGCGACTCGCCGGTGTCGGCGTGAGGATTCACGCCCACACGCTATGCGGACAGTCGTCCTCTCCACCCCTTCTGCCGATTTCCTCGTGACAGATATCGTGTCCACGTGCCACAACGCCGAAAAGCCGACACACCCCCATCGGGGTATAGCGTGCGCGAGGTCATCGGCAGAGCCCACCGTCAAGGCCCGACGGCTCGATGGGCTCGTTTCTACCGTCATCATTGGCGCCGCCTCTCAGCGTTGAGTGCCCGTCGCTGGGAACGCCCACCAGAGCCACACGATTGGCGTTGGGCGACGGGCCTTCTTGGACGCGTACTCGTCACTACCGGACTGCTCATGCTGGGCTTCGTCGGCTACCAACTCTGGGGAACCGGTTTGAGTACGGCGGCTGCCCAAGCCGACCTTCAAGCCGAATTTGTTGCGTCGTTGGAAACCGCACCAGCCCAGGTCGTTGCAACAACCTCGACGACCGAGGCTCCAAGTAGCGCTCAGGCGACAAGTACCACGATCGCTTCCACAACCCAGACAACAGTGTCTCAAGAGCCGGTGAACCCAGAGTTTGACCCCGGCGATGTCGTCGGGCAGCTACAAATCCCGTCAATCGATGTTGACTTCTTTATTGTCTCTGGAGTCGGCGTTGAAGAATTGCGGCTCGGGCCGGGGCACTTTACCGACACCCCGCTTCCCGGACAGTTAGGCAATAGCGCTATCGCAGGCCACCGAACGACCTACGGGCAGCCGTTTCACAACCTTGATCAACTCACCTCGGGTGATGAGATCGTGCTTACCACCGCCTACGGGACGTTCATCTACGAGGTCAGCGGCTTACGAGTGGTTGAACCCACTGACTATGCAGTCGTTTCAACCACAGATCCCTCCGTCGCAACACTGACGCTCACGACATGTCACCCAAAATGGTCGGCAGCACAGCGACTTATTGTCACGGCCGACCTCAACACGCTTCGTTCAGATCCACTGCTCCCGCACCCGAGCGTTGATGTGGACAATTCAGACGCGTTAACCGCAACAAATCTGCCGTCCGAAACAACCTCATCGTTGGCGGAACAGAGCATCTCCCCTGTTGAGACATCAACCACAACAAACGCGGTCGCCGAGTACGACGCGAGATCCGCACTCGATGACAGCACCACCCCCCAGAACTCCCAAGGCCAAGAGGTCTTCGCTGCGGGCTGGTTTCATGACTCTGCAGCCCTTGTCCAATCGATCATCTGGATGATGATCCTTTTCGGCATTCGGGTGGTCGTTACCCGAGTCAGCCAACGTCGAAAGAGTTGGTGGCCAATGCTCCCATTGGGGCTCCTTCCCGCAATTGTTGGGTTGTATTTCTTTTACGTCAACGTCAACAATCTCGTGCCACCAAACCTCTAGGCCCGCGAGTTACCGCGCTTCAAATTTCGGCGGGCGTTTCTCGAGAAATGCAATACGGCCCTCCTCAGCATCACGAGATGCCCATGCCTGTCGCCGAAGCCCCTCACTGTGTTGAGATGCATTTGGCAACCGAGCCGACTCATCGAGCGCTGCCTTATGGGCGACGACAGTCAGTGGTGCTTGACCGGCAAGCACGGTCGCCCAATCGATCGCATCGTCAAGCCCACCGAACCGATGGATCGAACCCGCGTTCAGCAGCCGCTCCGCAGTAAAGACCTCTGCCCCAACCAACATCGCTCTCGCAATTCCCCAACCAAATTCTCGCGTCATGCGATCGATGGTCCACTGATCGACAGCGAGACCCAACTTTGCAGCCGGGATGCCGAAGATGCTTCGCTCGGTCGCAATTCGAAGATCACAACACATCACTAACTGTGTTCCTGCACCAAGAGCCGGACCATCAATTGCGGCGATGACAGGAACCTCACAGCTGGCAAGCGCCTGTAACGCAGCCCCCAAGGCCGCATGAAAAACCTCAGACTCAGCTCCCGCGAGGTCAGCCCCCGCACAAAAAGCAGGAGGCGCGCCGGTCAGTACCACCACTCGGGTCTCGGGCAGCGAAACATCGCCAAGCGCAGCAGCAAGCTGTTGGAGTGTCTCAGTATCGACTGCGTTCCGCCGCTCTGGACGGTCAATGGTGAGGAGGAGGATCTCCCCATGTGGCCGTTCTACTCGTACCATGAGAGCACCCTATGGCAGATGAATCTTCTCGTTTCAATCACACCGACCGTGTTCGACAACGACGTGCAGTGGTCGCGAAGTGGACGCTGCTCGCAAATCGTGTCGGCTATCTCATACTCGCTCTCGCCGTCGCACTGTTCATCATCGCCTTCGCCATTGGTTTCTCGTCGACACTGGCGACAACCGTTGTGGTCTTCCTCGTGATCTCATTCGTTCTCCTTGCGCCATCAATCGTCCTCGGCTACGCAGTTAAGGCAGCAGAACGAGAAGACCTCGAGAACAACCTCTAGACCTTCGAATCAACACCATCGCCAACTTTTCGTCATGAATCAGACCCGCCTCGCTGCCCCTCTTCGATGAGCGCTCTCGCCTGGGCCGGTCTGCGAGCCCTCAACCCGACTACCCAGTGAGTAGTCGAGCTTTCCGCGAGTTCATTTCAGCACTCCTCAAGAATCCGACGTAGGATCGACGGCATGGCGATCGCTGGCGAGCATCACCCTGCGTTCGAGGAGTACTGCAACTGCATCTTCGAACTTCGTGAGGATGGCGTTGATGTCATTCAGGCGCG
>JAPOIQ010000257.1 GCA_029978815.1 bacterium | reverse complement strand
TCTGCTCAGGTTCCCCGACCACAGCAAAGGTGTTGAGAATCTCGTCATCGATGACCTCGCCCATCTTCACCCAGTCTCCCGCTTTGGAGAGACGGTTGAGTTCTTCTTGCATCTCGCCCCACCCGTGAAGCTCAAGGACTGGTCGATATGCCGGAGTTGAGCCATAGAAGGCGATTTGTTGCTTCGTGGCTTGAGCCGCTTTTTGCATCTCATCCTCGTTGTTGCCCGTCACGACAAAGAGCGGTCCAGAGATCTGGAATCCATCCATCGTCTTACCGGCTTTTTCACGGCCTTTCGCCAGCGCAGGAATCGTGACTTCGCGGATGTAGCGCTCAGTGGTGAACCCATGGACGATGACGCCGTCACAGGTTTCTCCAGCGACCTCTGTCATCAGGTTGCCAACAGCGGCGATGAAGATCTTGGGTACACCGAATCCGGCGAGATCTGATGCGTCTGGTGTGAAGAATGGCGTCATCAATGTGTGCTGGTAAAAATCGCCTCGGAAGTCAAGCTTGGTGCCGTTTTCCCAAGTGTCCCAGATTGCGCGAATCGCGTTAATCATCTCACGCATGCGTGGTGCTGGATGGCTCCATTCCATCGAGAATCGTTTCGTGATATGCGGTTTGATCTGAGAACCCAAGCCGAGGATGAAACGGCCTTTTGAGAACGCCTGAAGGTCCCATCCCAAGTTGGCGAGCAACATTGGGTTGCGGGCAAACGCCACCGCAATGGATGTGCCGAGTTCAATCTTGCTCGTATCACCGGCCGCTTGAACGAGAGGGAGGAATGGGTCGTGAGCGGTTTCGGCGGTCCAAGCTCCGTCATAACCAGCTGCTTCGAGGTCTTTCGCGGAAGCAGCGGCCTCGGCGAGCCCGCCCATCAGGGTTGCGTCAATTCTCATGGGACGACCCTAATTCGGATGAATCTCCAACTTCGACTCAGTCTTGTCCGCGAAGAAATCGCTCAACCTGTTCGCTGAGATCGTCAGCCGAGATGTTCCCGATCGTTGGTGGTGCTACATCGATCTGGGGTTCATCCAAAAGTTGGGCGTCGTGGGCCGTCTCCAACTCTCGCAACATCATGGCGTGTTCGGAGTTGTCACGAACGAGTTGATCAAGCCGTCTCCGGTGATCAACCATCGATGATCGGAGATCGGTTCCGTCGACGACGAGATCAAGAGATTGATTTAGACCGTCGAGTAGCGCAACCCCAGCGGCTGGGTACGGCATCGTTGCCGCGTAGTGGGGAACCTGCGCCCATATTCCCAGTGTTGGGATACCTGCTGCATGGAGCGAATGTTCAAGTGCCGATCCAATACCGCCAGGAACGTCAAGTGTGCTGCGAAGAAAGGGGAGTGTTGCGAGAAGGTCCTCTGAGGCAGTTGTCATCGAAAGGCGCGATGGTCTGGTGTGAGGGCATGAGAATGGGTACGCCCCCAGATGTGCGCACGCGCCGACCCCGAGATCTTGAGCGGCAGTTGTCAGCTCGCTGACAAACCGATGCCAGGCAAGATCTGGTTCGGGGCCGTGAGCGATGATCACATCTCGCCCAATTCGATCACGCCCATGCGAAAGTGTGATGTGTTGCCAGTCGAGCACGGTATTGAGCCCATCGACAAGTTTCATCGTTGGTCGACGCGCCCGAAAATCGAGATAGGTGTCATCGTCAAAAACGGCGATTGGTTCGGCTTCGCACTCTTCCAGGAGGGCGTCAGTTGCAAGTTGCGCTGCGCCTCCCGAGTCAATCCAGCCACCGAGATACACGATGAGCGCCGGATTGTTAAGGGCCTGCGGCCGGTTGTTCCAGGTGATTGACATGTCTCAGACGATGTTAAGGAGTGTTGCGGCGGCTCGTGCTGCAGAGTCAACCTGTCGTTTGAATGGTTCGAGTTCAGCGGGATCACGATCGCCAAGTGCCCCTCCGAGGTATCTCGCGTAGACGCCTTCAAGAATGCACGCAAGTTTCCAGTTTGCAAATGCGAGGTAGATGTCAAACTCGCCGAGGTCTCGGCCAGACGTTTCCGCATACCGTTCGATGAGTTGATGTCGGTTCCAGAACCCTGGTGCTGTTGTGGCCCCTGACTCCCATGCGCTTTGCTCGTCATCAGGACCAGTCCAATAGACGGCAAGCATGGCGATGTCGGCAAGTGGGTCGCCAAGGGTGCAGATCTCCCAGTCGAGTACTGCGCAGACGTTCCCGTCACGGTCAACCATCGTGTTGTCGAGGCGGTAGTCGCCGTGGACAATCGTTGCCGGTCCTTGGTTGGGCAGGTTATTTACGAGCTGAGAGTGCACTGCGTCGATGAGGTCGAGGTCTCGGGTGCGTTGCTGCTCCCACTGTCCGAACCATCGTTTGAGTTGACGAGCGAGATAGTTCTCGTGGCGGCCGAGATTACTGAGCCCTACAGCGTCAAGATCAACGTGGTGGATGGCCGCAAGTGTGTCGGCTAGCGATTCGCTTGCGTGGGCTCTCGCGGATGTACTGAGCAACTGCTCGGCGTCAGCAACCTCGCGTACGACGTGCCCGTCGACGTAATCCATCACATAAAACGGTGCGCCGTTAATTGCGTCATCTTCGCAGAGACCGAGTGTCTTCGGTACTGGGACCGGTGATTGCTGAAGGGCTGAGATGATGCGGTGCTCTCGCGCCATGTCATGGGCACTTGCGAGGCCGTGCGCAAGTGGTGGTCGCCGTAGGACAAGGCGTCGGCCCAGGGCATCTGTCACGAGGAAGGTGAGATTTGAATGCCCGCCAGCAATGAATTCCCACTGAAAGGGGTCGGACACTCCATCAATCGAGGCGGTTAGCCACTCGGTGACTGACGACTCCAGGATTCCCTCGGGTGCGCTCATGTGAACGATGGTAGTGATGCTGAGGTTCAGCCATGCTCTCGGTGCGTCGGTAGGGTGATTGTCGTGAGTGAACTTTCAGCTTTCCAAGGACCAGTCTTTGACGTCGGTGATGCAGACTTTGAAGCGCAAGTGCTCGAGCGT
>JAPOIQ010000400.1 GCA_029978815.1 bacterium | reverse complement strand
GAATTGTCCTACACAATTCGAAACCATCAATACCCGGCAACATGATGTCGATCAGCACGACATCGGAAGGATGGCGCTGGAAGATTTCGATCGCGACCTCTCCGCTTTCGGCCTCATCGACGATCCACCCCTCATCTTCAAGGGCAAGTTTTACGGCTTGGCGAATGCGTTCGTCGTCTTCCACGCTCAGAATGCGAGTTCCCACAGATGTATTCTGCCGTAATTCAGTCGTAACGCGCGCACACGGAAAACTTGCGGGCTTCAGGGGAGAGCGACAACAGACCGTAATAATTCAAAAATTGCCGGCGTCGAAGCGACGATACTGATTTCGGTTTGTCCACGAATGGGAGAGAACTCGACTCGCGCTCCAGCTTCTCGAGCGATGAGCACCCCAGCAGCGATGTCCCAAATCGAAAGGTGTTGTTCGTAATAGGCGTCAACTGTTCCGGCTGCGACACAGCAAAGGTCGTAGGCGGCAGAGCCTGAACGGCGGATATCGCGCACTAGTGGAAGGAGTTGAGCCGCAGTTGCACCCTGGTCGGCACGATGACGAGCATCGTAGGAGAAGCCGGTAGCAACAAGTGCGTTGTCGAGGGACGATCTGTTTGTGGCGTGGATCGAGGAGCCATTTCGTGTCGCCCCGTGGCCGATCGCTGCCGAAAAAGTTTCGTTGAGCGCTGGGATATGGACAGCGCCGGCGAGAAGTTCGCTATCGCGCGCTACCGCAACCGAGCATCCCCAGGCAGGAAGACCGAAGACGAAATTCGTGGTGCCGTCGATCGGATCGACAATCCACGTCAGCCCATTCAACGGTGGGACATCATCGCCTTCTTCACCAATGACTCCATCTCCGGGTCGTTCTACGGCGAGACGACCTCGGATGTACTCCTCAGCAGCTTGGTCGAACTTGGTGACCAGGTCGCTCTGCGAGGACTTGACGTCAGCTGTGAGGTGTTTCTGCTCGGAGCGAAGGAGGGCAGATTGGTTGGCGGCCGTCATCGCCAGGTCGGTGCATAGCAGGCGGAGCCCGTTGACGTCCTCGGAATGTTCTGTGTGACCCGACTCAGTTGGGCGCATGCCCGGCGCGCTCTCGATCGCGTATTTCGTTCCATTCGCCCATCGCTCGAAGAGCAAGCACCGCCATGATGGCGCTACCGACCGCTCCTGCTACCGCGCCGATGAGGAGGAACGAGCCTGAACGCATCGAACAGTCATCGACACAGTTGTACCTTCCTAAGGCGTAGCCGAGCGTCCCGCCCAGAGAGCCGACGATGATGATCATTGAGAAGGCGATGGCACGTGCGGTTTGCGGCGGAAGCGCGGAGAGTTGCCGAGAGCGAGTTGCCTGATAATCGGTTGGAGGCACAGTGCATACCGTACTGCCCGCATGGCCTGGGTGTGTAGCGGATCGATGCGATTCTGATCTCTCTGCTATGACACGCTCGCAAGGTTCTGAGTCGCCCGCGCGTTCGATTCTTCACATAGATATGAACGCGTTTTTTGTTTCAGTCGAATTGCTGGATAGTCCCGACCTGGTCGGCCTGCCCGTCGTTGTCGGGGCGAGTTCTG
>JAPOIQ010000042.1 GCA_029978815.1 bacterium | reverse complement strand
CGCAATTGCGTCGGAACATCGGCAACGTGTTTCAGGACTACAAGCTCCTGCTCAACAAGACGGTGTTTGAGAACGTCGCCTTCGCTCTTGAGGTCATCGGCAAGCCCCAACACGTGATCTCTCAACAAGTCCCTGCGGTGATCGACCTCGTCGGGCTTTCGGGCAAAGAAGATCGATTCCCTCACCAACTATCAGGTGGTGAGCAGCAACGGGTGTCGATCGCTCGGGCATTTGTGAATCGGCCTCTCATCCTTGTCGCTGACGAACCCACGGGAAACCTCGACCCCGGAACAGGTGAGGGAATTATGCGCCTGCTCGATCGGATTAACGGAACGGGCACGACAGTGGTGATGGCGACCCATGACCGCCGGATCGTTGATGCGATGCGGCGTCGCGTCGTGCAACTTGACCGTGGGGTCATTGTGCGCGATCAGGAGCGAGGCGTGTACCAGTGATTTCGCGGCTGAGGTATATGTTTCGCGAGACGGGCGAAAGTATCCGGCGAAACCCGACGTTGTCGGTCGCATCGGTGATCACAGCCGCAGTGTCGTTGTTGATATTTGGGCTCACCCTCATCATCCAGCACGGTTTCGACAACTTGCTATCCCAGTGGGAGGGCGGCGTCGAAATGATTGTCTACGTCAATTCAGGCGCCGGGGAGGAACAGCGCCTGGTGATCGAAGATGCGCTTGGACAGCAGCAGGGGGTCACGATCGAGGCTTGGTCGTACTGTGACGTGGCGTGCTCGCTTGCTGACGCAGACAGGCTGTTTGCAGGCGACCCGATTACCCGGGCTCAACTCACAGAATTAAACATCCCCACCCAGTACAAGGTTGTTCCTCTCGATGCCACGCAAGTCGAGATTTTGCGAGGATTGCGAGACCGCTACCTTGAACTCCCCAATGTGTACTCGGTTCAGCTCGCAGAAGAACAGTTAGATCTCATCTCCAAGCTGCAAGGGTTTGTGTCGACGTATACAACCGGTTTGTGGATCGCACTGATGATTGCGGCGTCCCTGCTCATCTGGAACACGATCCGAACCGCAATGTTCGCCCGCCGACGTGAGATCGAGGTGATGAAATTAGTTGGGGCAACCGACTGGTTCATTCGACTGCCGTTCATGCTCGAAGGGCTCCTGCAGGGTATCGCAGGTGGGGCGGTTGCATCTGTTGCAATGTGGTTTATCAACGGTCGTTGGACTGCCGGCGTTGAGACATTCCCGGCGAATTCGGGCATGACAGCACTCGTTGTCGTTGATGGTTACGAGTGGCGAGTGGGCCTCATTGTGGTGCTCTTTGGAGCGCTTATCGGAACAATTGGTTCTGGCACAGCTGCCTCCAAATTCCTTGACGTGTGACCGTCCGGCCATGATGTAGGGATGGCTGCACCTACCAACCTTGACCCGTCAACCTACGAACAGATCGAACTCGAGATTAACGAGGGCATTGCGACCATTTGGTTGAATCGTCCCGACAAGATGAATGCGTTCACTGAACGCATGCGTTACGAGGTCATCGATGCCCTTGACCGCACAGACGCTAACGACGAGGTTCGAGCGGTCATCTTCACGGGTCGTGGGCGAGCATTCTGCGCCGGAGCTGACCTTTCATCAGGGGAAGGAACATTCTCAAGAGGTGGCTCAGACGTTATGGGGCGCAACGGCGTTCCCCGTGACGGCGGTGGAACGGTCAGCCTTCGCATCTACGAATCGAAGAAACCGGTGATTGGAGCCATCAACGGCGCAGCGGTTGGCGTCGGAGTCACGATGACCCTTCCAATGGATATTCGTCTCGCTTCAACAGCCGCGAAATTTGGATTCGTATTCTCGCGGCGGGGCATTGTGCCCGAGGCGGCATCGAGTTGGTTCCTTCCACGTCTCGTCGGAATCAGCCAGGCAATGGAATGGGTTGCGTCGGGTGAAGTGTTTCCAGCGGAAGAAGCTCTCGCAGGCGGGCTTGTCCGATCGGTTCATGAACCAGATGAGTTGCTGCCTGCGGCCTACGCCCTTGCTCGTCGCCTGACCGAATCTTCCTCGGCTGTCTCGATCGCCGTCGCACGAAAGATGATGTGGAGGATGCTTGGCGCCGACCACCCGATGGAGGCGCACAAAGTGGATAGTCGTGGCATTTTGGAACGGGGTCGTTCTGCCGATGTGAAAGAGGGCATTAATTCGTTCTTCGAGAAGCGGTCTCCGCAGTTCCCCGACAAAGTTTCGGATGGGTTGGGAACGATTTTCGCTGATTGGGAAGACCCGACCTACGACTCGTGAAGGCTGCGTAGGCTGTGAGCGTGAACGAAACACCGCTGTACGAGCGGGTCGGCGGTGAACCATTCTTTCGTGAGTTGGTCGCCGCGTTTTATGACGGAATTGCAGATGATGCGCTTCTTGCGCCGCTGTATCCCGACTACCCCGATTTCGAACCGGCGAAGGACCGTCTGACACTGTTTCTCATGCAGTATTGGGGTGGTCCTCACACCTACATGGAGCAACGGGGACATCCGCGACTTCGGATGCGTCACTTACCATTTGTTGTCGGGGAACGCGAACGTGACCATTGGTTGATGCACATGGCCGCAGCCGTTGAGAAGGTGTGCGATGGAAGAGATCGTGGAGAGGAAATCGCCGCCGAACTGCTGCAGTACTTCGTGCCTGCGGCTGATCATCTTCGCAACGATCAGCCGCTCGGCCTGCGGCCATGACGAAATCAGTCATCGAGGTCAGTGACCTTGTCGTCGAGTATCAGTCGTCGAAGGGATCGGTGCGAGCCGTAGACGGTCTCGACCTCCATATTGCAGCTGGTGAGGTCTACGCATTGCTCGGCGAAAACGGCGCGGGCAAGACGTCAACGGTGGAGGTTATTGAAGGTCATCGACGTCGGCTGAGCGGCCAAGTCAAGGTGCTTGGCATTGACCCTGCAGCGACCGGTCGAGATCGTCGCGAGTTGCGCGACCAGATTGGCATTGTGCTGCAGGCGAGTGGAATTGAGCCAGAGATCACCGCTCGCGAAGCGCTGACCCTTGTCCGATCTCCCTACCGAAATCCTCGAACGATCGATGAGGTGGTTGAACTTGTAGATCTTCGGGAGTTTGTTGATCAGCGCGTTTCGACGTTGTCGGGCGGTCAGCGTCGTCGGCTCGACCTCGCGGTAGCCGTGATCGGTCGGCCAAAGGTGTTATTTCTCGACGAACCGACGACAGGATTTGATCCCTCTGCCCGACGCAGAGCGTGGGACCTCATCTCCACGCTTCGAGCGGGCGGAACAACGATCTTGCTGACCACGCACTATTTGGAAGAAGCCGAGTTTCTCGCCGATCGTGTGGGTGTCATTTCACGCGGTCGGATGCTGATTGAGGGTTCGCCGCGGGACCTTCAACAAGCGCATGGGCAACGTGTGATGTCGGTTGACATCGTGGGTGGAGGTAGCGGCGTCGATGAAGATTTACAGGCAGGGCTATCCCAAGCATTGGCCGGAGTTGCCGAAGAGATCGAATGGATTGGGTCGCGCGTCCACGTCACGAGCTCCGATACAAACGCAGCGCTTGAGCGGCTGACGAAGTGGGCGGCTGCCTCAGGCGTGATATTGAACGAATGGTCGATTGAGCGGCCATCGCTAGAGCAAGTCTTTCTGAAAGTAAATTCGGATGAGATTGAGGGTGACTCTCGTGGTTGATCTGCAGCCGTGGCCACGTCCACTTTCTTTGATAGTCCAACAGGCTGCACATCAGTTGCGCCTGTTTGTGCGTGTACCGGTGGCGGTGTTCTTCACGATCGCGTTGCCCTTTGTCGTGCTGCTTGTGATCAATGCGACATCGGGTGAGCGGTTCTTCAACGATGCGAACGGCGACTGGCCCGTCGACGCGTTCGTGTGTGTGGCCATTTCGGCGTTCACTGCAGTGTCAGCGACATTCACCAACTTGGCGAATATGGTGCCGATCCGGCGTGAAGAGGGTGTCTTGCAGCGGTGGCGCTCGACGCCGTTGCCGGTGTGGGTGCTCGTGGGCGGGCATGTGGTGTCGGCGGTGGTGATTTCGGTGCTCTGCACCACATTCATGCTCGGGGTAGGTGTTGCGTTCTACGGAGTTTCTGTGCCACTCATGTCGATTCCAGCTGTCGTCATGACGTTGTTGGTGGCGACCCTCTCATTCGCAGCAATGGGAATGGCCGTTGCAGCGGTTGTACCGACAGCGAGCGCCGCGTCTGGTATCGCAAACGCAATCATCCTGCCGATGGCGCTGATCTCGAATGTATTCATCCCAATGGAAGAGCCGCCCGTGGTTGTCGAGGTGTTAGCAAATGTATTTCCTCTTCGGCCGTTCGTTGATGCCTTGCAGGCACCGTTGCATCCGGTTGATCCCGCGGCCGCTCCGCATTGGGACCGACTTGCCGTGATCGCTGCGTGGGGTGCTGTGGGCTTCATTGTTGCGGTGCGACAATTCCGGTGGAACGTAACTCCGGGCGGTAGTACCCGCCGGCGCCGTTCAGCCTCACAGCAGGGCTAAACAAGAGGGTTGAATTTCCTCGGCGGAATAGAAATTACCGCAAGGCAAAACATGCGATCGCAGAGGCTGCTGCTGCGTTGAGCGAATCAACATCTGCAGACATTGGGATCCGCGCAGTCACGCAGCGAGCCATCGTTTCTGGTTGAAGGCCTGCTCGCTCTGACCCGATGAGAACTGCGCGAGGCCGGGCAGGGTCAAGGCCAGCAGCCACCTCGTCTATTGGTGTGGCAGAGAGATCAGGTGTGAGCGCAATGAAATCTCGCCGCCCATGGGCAATCTCTTCAGCCAGTAACTCGCTGAGGTTGGAGGTTCGAGCGTGCGGAAGTTCGAATGTTGTTCCCATAGCAACCCGAAGGGAGCGCCGTGAAAGAGGGTCCCCGCTGTGAGAGTCGAGAAGTAGACCATCCCAGCCAAGCCCTGCAGCATTTCTCACAATTCCCCCGATGTTCGCTGGATTATCAACCTGTTCAACGATGACAAGCCGATGGCTTCGAGCGAGAAGGGAAGTTGCGCTCGGACGGGGTGGCCGCTCAAAGATGGCAACGATCGGATGAGGCATTCCGAGTCCTGTGACGAGACGCCGTATTTCATCGCCGCCAACAAAGACATCGACGCCAAGTTGAGCGGCTATCGGAGGAACACGCTCCGCATCGGCAAGCGCCGCAACCGGTGTGCAGCCAGCTCGAAACGCTCGCTCCACGACGAGGTCACCCTCCGCAAGAAACAGCCCAGCGCCTTGGTCATCTCGTTTGTCAGCTCGTGTTGTGAGGCCTCGTTCACGAAGCCGAAAAAGAGCCAGACGCTCGTCGTCAACCGACTCGATCTTGACGAACGACATGTCAGAAGTGGTAGGGGAATGGTGCCCAGTCAGGATCGCGCTTTTCTAGGAATGCGTCGCGCCCCTCGGCACCCTCATCAGTGCCATAGGCGAGTCGGGTGGCCTCGCCTGCAAAGACTTGCTGCCCGACAAGGCCATCATCGACGAGGTTGAAGGCAAATTTGAGCATTCGCTGAGCGGTCGGGCTCTTTCCGCAGATCAGTCGAGCCCACTCAAGCGCAGTGTTTTCGAGTTCTAGATGATCTGCGACGGCGTTGACTGCACCCATTCGGTGCATTTCTTCGGCCGAATATTCGAGGCCCAAGAAAAAAATCTCCCTTGAGAACTTTTGGCCGACCATCTTTGCGAGGTACGCCGAACCGTAACCGGCATCGAACGAGGCAACATCGGCATCGGTTTGCTTGAACTTCGCGTGCTCCCGGCTTGCAATAGTGAGGTCGCAGACGACGTGCAGACTGTGTCCACCACCAGCGGCCCATCCAGGGACAACACAAATCACAACCTTCGGCATGAAGCGAATGAGGCGTTGAACCTCGAGAATATGGAGTCGACCTGATCGAGCTGGGTCAACGGATTCTGCGGTGTCACCGTCGGCATACCGATAGCCGTCTCGTCCGCGGATTCGTTGGTCGCCACCTGAGCAGAATGCCCAACCACCATCTTTCTGTGAGGGGCCGTTTCCAGTGAGGATCACACATCCGATATCGCTCGACATGCGGGCGTGATCGAGAGCTCGATAAAGCTCGTCAACGGTGTGTGGCCGGAATGCATTACGAATATCCGGCCGATCGAAGGCGATTCGCACACAGCCGACTTCGCGGGCTCGGTGGTACGTGATGTCAGTAAATTCGAAACCGGGAACGGTTTCCCATTTTGAGGCATCAAAAATCTCGGAGGTGTCGGGGCGAGCGCTCATGACTCTATTGTCGCTCCTTCTGTCTCATTTGCCGTCATTGATCCAGAGTTTGGAAGCTCGCATGCAGCGATGCCCTTCAGTCGTTGCCGCAGGGCAAATGCAAGAAATGCAACCGATAACACGGCGAGAAGTGGTTGTGTGGGAGCAAACCAGTCGAGGGCCCCCGATGTTCCGATTGCGACCACGACGAGTTTGTTGCAGACGGGACAGCCGATGGCAAAGAAGCCGAGTAAGCCACCGGTTATTCCTTTTCGTTATCTTGTGACAGGCTGCTGCTCGGTGACGTACGTTGCGATTAATAATCCGCCGAAGATCGAAGTGGCGATCAGGCTGGGGTAGCTCCACCACGTGACATCAACGGGCCGCCCAAAGACCGGGTTCGGTATGACGTCAGTGGGGAGACCGACTGCAAGAGCGACTACGACTGCACCGCCAAGCGCAGTGAGCCACTGACGCATCTGCCAACAACGCATATGCCTGACGGTAGCGGCTGAATCACGAAGGTGATCAGAGTCGGAGGACAGCGGTCGTCACCGCAGCGGCGAGGATGACAACGATGATCGGAGCTCGTCGCCAGATGAGGACTGCAGCGACGGCAACACCTGCACTTCGGGCGTCAATGGTGAGTGATCTTCCGCTCGCAAATGTCAACTGCGCAATGACTGCGCTTACGACCGCCGCTGGAATGAGCGAACCCAGTCGTTCAAACATTGGGAATCGGCGCACAAGAGCGGTTCCTCCGTACATTCCGAGAAGTCGGAGACTTGCCACACCAACTGCGAGCAAGATGATGATGGTCCAGGTCATGGTGCTGTCACCTGTGGCTCAGGGACTCTGAGCGCAACGACGGCTCCGGTGAGACTGAGAATGATGGGGGTGCCAGCAGGGGCGACCGGTAGGAGAGCAGCGCAAAGCCCACCACCGACGATTGCTGCAACAAGTCCTGGGCGTTGACGAAGCAGGTTGGCGATAATGGCGAGAAGGAGAGCGGGAAACACTGCATCGAGGCCGAGTCTGTTTGCGTCGCCAATGATGTTTCCGAGAAAG
This sequence comes from bacterium, assembly GCA_029978815.1. Classification (GTDB taxonomy): domain Bacteria; phylum Actinomycetota; class Acidimicrobiia; order Acidimicrobiales; family Ilumatobacteraceae; genus Casp-actino5. The sequence goes on along the minus strand of JAPOIQ010000042.1, from coordinate 534 downwards.
ACTCCCGTGAAGGTGCCACACCACCACCCGAGATGAAGCGCTCCAGTGACCCACCAGAATGCGGTCATCACATTTGACGGCGTCGTCTGTTGCATCGCAACACCGACGTTGGGGTCGAGGCAGTTGAGAGCGGCACAGCTGCGCTGTAGATGCCCAACCTTTATTCGAGTGCCGAGACTCGCTGCGAGGAGGCCAAATCGGGAGGCGACAACCCAGCCGGCAATCAGCGCAGCAAGGACACTTCCTCCAACATCTCGAACAGCGATGTAGGCAAGCTCAGATGTCGCAGAGAGGACGATGCCGGCTGCTGCGATGGTCTTCACCGCTGACCCGACATGTTCGTAGACGAGTACGTTGACGGTGACGCCGATTGCGAAGAAGGTGAGGCAGATTCCGATCAGCGTTCCCCATTCAGGTCGAGCGCTGTTGCGTGCCTCAGACATCTCGAAAGTTTGACATACCGTCGGAGCTCACAATGGGCTGGACTTTTGTGTTCGGCTGTTCACATCACCTATGTCGCCCTGACTTCGTTCG
>JAPOIQ010000395.1 GCA_029978815.1 bacterium | reverse complement strand
GTTGTAGCCGGCCCGCCCGGTTGGGGAAACGTCGCAGACGACCTGCAGGCGTCGTCTCAACATGTCGTTTTCCTCGGACATGTGCGAGGTGAACACCTTCGGGCGCTCTACGCCGCAGCGAACCTGCTTGCCTATCCGAGCGAGGAGGAGGGGTTTGGTCTTCCGGTACTGGAGGCAATGGCAGCAGGTACCCCTGTCGTCACTAGCCAGGGCACGGCGACTGAGGAGGTCGCAGGAGGAGCAGCAGAGCTTGTCGACCCGTTCGATATCGATTCGATCGGGCATGGCATCACATCCGCGCTGAACAATGCCGAGCAGCTTCGGGTCAAGGGGCTCGACCGAGCACGAGAGTGCACGTGGGCACGCACAGCCAGCGCAATGATGGCGGTGTACCAGGCGGTGAAGGAAGACAATGCCTAACGCAACAACACCGATCGCCGCTCACGTCAACCTCTTGTGGTGCGCTCATCAACGTGTTGGTGGGTCTGAGGAATATCTCATTCGCCAACTTGCCGGACTTCAACAGACGCTGTCAGAGCACGAGGAGCCGGAAATCTCGTGCACGGTGCACCTCGGCCGTCGACTTGCTGCCGAGCGTCCTGAGCTTGACAACTTCACTCAAGTCGTGAGCCGATGTGATGTCGACAGGCGGGCGATACGTATTGCCGTTGAGCACACAGCACTTGCCCGCGCGACTCGAGCTGCAGATCTTGTTCATCACGGTGGCGGCACGTTGCCGATCATTCGGTCATCGACCCCGACGGTGCTGACGATTCATGATCTGCAGTACCTCAGATTTCCGCAGTATTTCTCGTCGTCACGGCGCCGGTACTTGCAGGCGATGATGCCGCGCTCAGCCCGGGCCGCAACAACAATCACCACGCCCACCGCTCATGTGGCCGACGATGTTGCACGCTCGTTTTCGGTAGATCGCGAAAAGATTGTGGTTGTCCCACATGGGGTTCCCGCGTTGACCGCTGACCCTGCAGAAGTACAGCATCAACGCGAGGTACTGGGAAATGGCCAACCACTCGTCGTTTACCCTGCAATTACTCACCCGCATAAGGGTCACCTCCGGTTAATTGCAGCGATGCAGCGGTTACCAGATGCAAGATTGGTGCTCATTGGAGGTGTGGGCTCGGCGGAAGACGACGTCCTCAATGCCATTGCGGCATCCCCTCACCCAGAACAGGTCATTCGTATGGGGCGCGTTTCTGATGAGATGAGAAATGCGCTGATTGCTGCCGCAGATGTCGTAGCGATACCGAGCGAAGAAGAAGGGTTCGGTGCCCCGGTCATTGAAGCGATGACGCTCGGCACTCCGGTGGTGTGTAGCGATATTGGTGCCCTTCGAGAGGTTGCGGGCGACGCAGCGATATTGGTGGGGCAGGAGTCAGAACATATTGCCGGCGGCATCATTCACGCATTGGAGAACCGTGAGGCCCTGGTCTCAGCCGCTTCAGCCCGTGCACGCGACTTCACCCTCGAAGCGTCAGGGTCAGCATTGAGAAGCGCGTACATTCGAACGGTTGAAACGGCATGAAGATCATCGTCCTCTGCCCGCACTTCGCTCCCGATACTGCTCCGACCGGCACCG
>JAPOIQ010000195.1 GCA_029978815.1 bacterium | reverse complement strand
GTCAATGAGCAGTACGGCGCGTTCTCCGGCTTTTACTGCGCTCAGTAAGGGGCGTTCGACGAGATATGACTCACTGAAAAGATCGTCGACGGCTCCGACATCGGTGCCCTGAACTCCACTGAGTGCCCGGACCGCGAGCATCTGGCGGGCGTAATCCCATTCGTAGAGCGCCTGACCGGCATCAATTCCCTCAAAACACTGCAACCTGATGAGATCACGGTTGAACATTGCGGCAAATGTTTTCGCGAGTTCGGTTTTACCTACACCCACCTCACCCTCAAGCAGAAGTGGCCGCCCGAGTTTCAGCGCAAGAAATGCTGCGGTTGCGAGACCCCGGTCAGGGATATACCCAGTGGCAGTCAGGTCGTTGGTGAGTCCAGCGACGTCAGATGGCGGGAACGCCGCTGGCATTGGTAATCATTCCTCGCGGTGCGAATTTCCCAACACGAGGTCGCGGATCGTTTCACCACCGCTTGCCATCTTTCCCTCGCGGCGCAAAAGTGCTCGCCAGGCTTCTCCGATGTCGGTCCCTTCGGGTGCATAGCCATCGAAGGTCATGTCTTTCGTATTGCGGCACTGCTTGGTTGGACTGCAGTTCTCATCAGGGTCGAGTTCACCGGCAGCGTCCAACGACCAAATCGATGTCAGCACCTGCTTTGGGTCTTGTTGATCGTCCATCACGTTTCTCCTGTGGTGATTTCCCTCATTGTAAGAACGTTTTGTGCGCAGATCTATTCCGCGTCGGTACTCCGATTGTGGTAGCCAACAGCTTCTGCAATAACCGAAAGAGCGATTTCAGCCGGGTTTTTGGCTGCGATATCAAGACCCGCAGGGCCGTGTACTCGAGACAGGTCGGTCACGCCTCGATAGGCAAGCCAGTCGGCTCGTTGATCTTGCATCCGAGGAGCACCGATCGAACCGATGTACCCGGCATCGCTTTCGAGTGCAGCCTCAAGCACACGGCTCGAAGATTCGACGTCGTGGCCCATGATGACAGCGGAGTCGATGTGAGAAAGAGCGTTCATCAGACCGATTCCGCGCTCTGGTTCACCGGCAGCAGCAACCTGCCACCCGAGTGCAGCGGCATAGGTTGACAGCGCGTCAACAATTGGGCCGCTACCAAATACTGCGAGCCGTTGGACCGGCACAAAGCAGGAACGAAGTTGGTGATCGCTGAGTTCGGAACGAGTTCCCGTTCCATCGATCTCTTCATCAATGGGGCCCAGTGTGAAACCGTCGAGCGCTCGGTGTTCAACCGAGGCGGAGAGCATCACTGGAGCTCGTTCAAGAAGAGCCGCCCACAATGATTCTGGAAGTATCGAGGCTGGAGCGATTGCAATGGTGGCCGTTCCACCGTCGGGAATTCCCGCAATGAGAGCATCGGTTCCCGAAAGTTTGACCTCAACAAGCCGCCCGCGGGTTGAGCCTGGAATGAATTCGACATGCTGGTTCAAAATGCCGTTACACAATGAGCCGATACAGCCGCCTCCGGCCGTCAGCGTGACGACTTCGGTGGGGTCGTGGGCGGGCAACCCGCTTGATGACACCATCCATGCAATATGAGCTTCGGTATTTGCGCGGAGGCACGACACCGCGGTTATTGCTGCTCCGTACATAGATGAAGATTAAATCGTTTCTGTTGCGACTGCCGTGTGGAGAGCTCCGTTGGTCTCAGGCGTCGAGATGAGATGTGGCGAGGCTTTCGTTTGCATGTGAGACTAGACAGATGAACTTGCGCTCCGCGTACGAACAACAGGGAGCTGTCGTTGTTCGCCAAGTTCTTAACGAAGCGGAAATCAGCCTGGTCGCCTCGGCGATCGAGGCAAATCTGCATGACCTTTCGCCGCGAGCAAAACGAGCAAGCGCTGAAGAGGACGGATCATTTATTGAAGACTTCTGCTCTTGGCAGCGCGTACCCCTCATCGAACAGGTTGTTCGTCTACCCGCACTTGCTCAACTCGCGGCAGAGATAATGGGCTCACAGCAGGTTCGGTTCTTCCACGACCACATGTTGGTCAAAGAACCAGGCACGTCACAGCGAACTCCGTGGCATCAAGACATCCCGTACTACAACGTCGAAGGTCGCCAAAACGTCAGTATGTGGGTGCCGGTTGACCCAGTTCCGCGTTCAGTGACCCTCGAATTTCTTGCCGGGTCACATATCGGGCCCTGGTACATGCCTCGTTCGTTTCTTGACGAGCAGGCCAAGTGGTTTCCTGAAGGAAGCCTCAGCGAGTTACCTGAGATCGTTGATGGCGACCCTCGAGTGATTGGGTGGGAACTTGAGCCAGGTGATGTCGTCTGCTTCCATATGCAGACGCTGCACACTGCTGCAGGTAACCCAGGCCCGCATCGGCGACGGGTTCTTTCATTGCGCTTCCTCGGCGACGACATGGTGCATGCCCCACGTCAATGGGCGACGTCACCTGAATTCCCAGGTCTCGCATCTCGGCTGCCCTCGGGAGTCGAGATGAACGATTCGCTCTTTCCCGTTTTACACACCTCTGTGTGATCAGCTGATAAACGCGGCCCCTCGTTCGACTACTTCCAACACCTCAGATTCAGCAGTTGCGGGTAGCCAAAAGACGATGCGCTGAGCACCTGCGGCTCGATAGCGCTCAACGATCTCGGCGTCCATTGGGCAGCCGTAGATCGTCAACTCAATCGACGCCGGATCACGACCTGCTTCTTCGGCCATCTGGTGGAGAAGATCAATTTTCTCGAGCGGGTCGGTTCGACCATGAATTGGCATCCAGCCGTCGCAGTACTCGATGACATGTTTAAAGGTCACTGGCCCACCCGACCCTCCCATAATGACCGGTGGGTTACTCACTGGCTTCGGGTAACTCAGGCTTGGCGAGAAGTCGACGTAGTCGCCATGGAACTCTGCTTCTTCTTGTGACCACAACTCTTTGACCGCAAGGATGCGCTCACGTGCAGTTGATCGACGCTTGGAGGGATCAACCCCGTGATGTTCCATCTCATCCTCATTCCAACCGACACCAACTCCGAAAAGAAAGCGGCCATCGGAGACGAGGTCAACTGACGCCCCCTGCTTCGCGAGATTGATGGCGTGATGTTGATTCACCAGACAGATTCCCGTGCCGAGTTTGAGGTGTGAGGTCACCGTGGCGGCGACAGAAAGCGCAACGAACGGATCCATTGTCCGCTTATAGAAATCAGGCAACTCGCCACCAGCCGGGTAGGGGGTCTTGCGGGTCAGCGGAATATGGGTATGTTCGGCAACCCACAGCGACTCATAGCCACGCTCTTCAAGAGCGATTGCAAGTCGATCAGGCCGAATTGTTTTGTCGGTCGGGAAAATCAGTGCACCTACGTCCATCACGCCATCGTAGATCGCACCGGCGGCCCGGCCGAACGGTGAGGCAGTTACCCGAGCGCCGCGATAACGACACCCATGACTCCGGCAACCAACACGTCAGCGCCAACTTCGTAGATCCACACTTTGAACCCCTGGCCGGCGAACAGGCGATGGCCAAGGGAGGGCATTGCTGCGATGCCGACCCCGAGGAGAAGGCCAATACCAAGCCCATTGACGACCGACGGGTCATCGCACACTCCGAACATGACAAGCGCGATCACAAGCGACTCGATCACGAGCGAGGCAAAGGTGAGCCCAAAGAGCACCGGTGTGGAAAGTCCGCTACCCGGAACGTGATCGGCTGGCTGCCGCAGCGCTGCGGCCCATCGCGTGTACATCTTGAGCGGCCCGAACCAGATGAAGTTGGCGATGAACGCAACCAATGCGGCAACGATGACAGCCAAGACGTTGACCGAAGCGAGAGACATACGGACAATCTACGGGTGGAGTTATCTGCGCGACGGGATACTTCTCAGTTACGTCAGCGTAAAGGCCGAG
>JAPOIQ010000176.1 GCA_029978815.1 bacterium | reverse complement strand
CATTGCCTCATTGCTTGGGTAGCCAGTACGCAAACAGCACATTCTGCGGCTGAGGCAACGCGCTACCAGCGCGCCTCGAAACTTATTCGGATGGCTTTACACGCATATCGCGGAGCAAGACCTCTTGAGCGACTGTTGCAACATGTTCACCTTCAGCCGTAAACACATGTCCCACGGCGAGCCCTCTTGAGGCAGTGAAGTGGTGACAGGTGAAGTCATGAAGATGCCATACGTCTGATCGCATCGGTCGATGGAACCAGATGGTGTGGTCGAGGCTGACTCCTTTCCAATTCTCACGTTCGATATCAGTGCCTTGAATGGCAGCTGCACGAACTGTGTCGGTCGCAAGGTCGTCAGAGGTGTAAGCGAGCCAGCATTGATGCATCAACTCCGCATCGGATGAGTTGTTATTCACAAGGTCGTGGTCGTTCACCTTGATCCATGCTGTGACGCGTCCGGCACCCGTTCGAGGCGCGTTGCTCACTTGGTTCTCGGGTACAAAGCATCGATCAAATCGCCCTGTAAACGAACTCTCCTCGAGCGATGCTGGCTCGGGAACGTTTGGCATTTCGATCGTTTGCAAGTCGACAGCCTCCCTCGGTCGCTGAAAGGAACATTCAGCGTTCAGAATTGCGCCAATCGCCTGTCTCGCAACAACCCTTCGAGTGAGGAATGATCGACCATTCCTAATTCGATCTACTTCGTAACGAATTGGTTCAGTGTGGTCACCTGGCCGAATGAAATATGCCCGAATTGAGTGTGGCCGAAACCCCTCTTCTGCGGTCAGCGTCGCGGCACGAAGTGCCTGAGCAACAATTTGACCGCCGTAGAGACCTCCCCACGGGTATCTCGGACCTGAGCCAACGAAGGTGTCGGGGCCATGCGGAGTCAGTTCGAACATCAGAACATTCAACCAAGGCCGTTGGGTTTATCAATGGAAGAGGTTCCACTCTGTTGTTTGTCATCAAATGGACTGAGAAACGTCTCCCTTTTGGACCTCACGCTATTTCTATTTCAACAGAAATATCCCCACGACGCTCGAGTGCATCCAGACTGTCACCAAAAGACTGAACGAGGGTTCTTCATAAATAGTACAGATACTTGTCGGTTGAGCGAATAAAGTATTTACGGTCTAAACTCAGACTTTATGGTAAGTAAGTCTGGCAAATCTGCAATGAGTGATGACCATAAGGCCGCTCTCGCTCAGGGTCGCTACGAAAGCAGAGTCGTTCGCGACTATCTCGAAGCGCTGAAGTCATCAAAGCCGAAGCGCGGCCGCAAGCGGACAGCAGAAAGTATCCAAAAGCGACTCGACAAAATCGAAGTTGAACTCTCATCAGCGGACCCACTCACCGAACTTCTCCTTCTACAAGAGCGTCGCGATTTGCAAGATGAGTTCGAGGCCCTCGGATCAGGCGCAGACATCTCGACCGCTGAAGCTGAGTTCGTGAAGGTTGCGCTCGATTACAGCAACCGCCGCCACATCTCATACGTCACTTGGCGTGAGATTGGTGTTGATGCCGCAGTGCTCAAGCGCGCCGGTATCCCTCGCTCACTCTAAGTAGTACAACTGAAGCGATCTCTACAGCGAGTTGAGGTGCGCGAACGTCGCAGAGACGTGTTGTAGCGACGATCGAAGATCAAAAGCAGCATCAAGATCGATCGCAGGCTCTCGAGCCATCACCTCTTGATCTTCTGCAAGGACATCTTTAAACGGCCTCCGGTGCTCCCAGGCATCCATCGCGTTTCGTTGCACGATTCGATATGCGTCATCGCGCGTGAGCCCTGAAGCAACAAGGGCAAGCAGCACCGGCTGCGAAAACACAACACCGAAACTCGATTGAAGGTTGGCTTCCATGCGTTCTGCGTCAACCTCGAGTCGTTCGATCAACCGACGAAGACGGCGCAGCATGTAATGCACCAACATCGATGAATCTGGAAGAATCACACGCTCAACACTCGAATGCGAAATATCTCGTTCATGCCAAAGCGCCACATCTTGAAGGCCCGCCAACAAATTTGATCGAACGACGCGCGAGAGACCAGAAATCGTTTCAGCAGAAATCGGGTTCCGCTTATGTGGCATGGCAGAAGACCCTTTTTGACCTTGCGCAAAACCTTCTCGAACTTCACTGACCTCAGTTCGCTGTAAGTGACGAAGTTCAACCGCAACAAGTTCACAACTCGCAGCGATCGAGGCACAAGCCCATAAAAATTCTGCGTGACGATCGCGGGCAATGACCTGCGTTGCCGGTACCGGTTGAAGATCTAACGCCTTCCCGACATGAGCCTCAACTTCGGGTGGGACATTCGAATAGGTCCCGACTGCGCCTGACAGCTTCATGACCGCAATGCCCTCACGCGCAGCCCGAAGACGACGGCGATCACGATCAAACTGCAGGGCCCACAACGCGACTTTTGCACCAAATGTCGTTGGCTCCGCGTGAACACCGTGGGTTCGACCAATCATGACGGTGTCTCGATGGGCGTTCGCAGTTACGACAAGCTGCTCAATTAATTCATCGGTCGCTGCCAGCATCAGGTCAGCAGCGTCTCGCATCGCCCAACACAAACCAGTGTCGACCACATCGGTGGATGTCAACCCGTAATGGATCCACGGGCCTGCTGTGCCACCAATAGCGTCCTGCACGACATCAACAAATGCTGCAACATCGTGCTGGGTAACTTCCTCGCGGGCCGAAACCAACGAAACAAAGCTGTCGTCAACCACCGGAGCTGATGCGCGGCAAGCCACTGCATCTGAATCGGGAACAACCCCAAGGGCCGCGTGCGCCTCAGTGGCAAGAAGTTCGACCTCTAGCCACCGGCTCATTCGAGCAGTGTCAGACCACACCGATGCCATCTCGGGGGTCTGATACCGATCAATCACGCTGGTGAACCCCACAGGACATAGTCATCACGTTCAGCACCGACACCAATAATTTTGACTGGAACACCTACTTGTTCCTCAATAAGTCGAATCAGTGCTTGGGCTTGCAACGGCAGATCATCGGGTGTCCTCGCCGAAGTCGAATCGCTCTGCCAGCCCGGCAAGTCGGCATACACCGGCTCGACCCGCTCAAGTAGCTCAGGGAGGTCTGGGTAATTCGCGATCTCTCGACCATCAATTCGATAGCCGGTGCAGACGCGAATTGTCTCAAATGAGTCAAGAACATCAAGTTTCGTCACTGCAAGTTCAGTCAAACTGTTCAAGCGAACGGCGTGGCGAAGCATGACACAATCGAGCCAACCCGCCCGTCGACGACGGCCAGTCACTGTTCCGAACTCACGACCAATATCTACGAGACGATCGCCAAGGTCATCAGTCAATTCTGTCGGGAACGGACCCGCTCCGACTCGTGTGGTGTAGCTCTTTGAGATTCCCACGACCCGATCAATATTGCGGGGCCCTAATCCTGTACCTGCACACGCTCCACCCGCAGTCGGATTGGATGACGTGACGTATGGGTACGTGCCATGGTCGAGATCGAGGAATGTCGCTTGAGCACCCTCGAGCAAAATTGGCGAACCAGCAACCATCTCGTCGTGAAGGAAATTCACCGTGTCACAAAGGTAAGGCTGAAGGCGTAGACCCAGTTCGCTGAACTGGGCAACAACTTCATCGACATCGACCGGGTCGCCTCCCGCTTGGGAGATCAGCACATTCTCCTCCTCACAGCGATCACGTACGGCCGCCACAAAGGACTCAATATCTGCAACGGCTCCAGCTTGAATCCCTACCCGTCGAGCCTTATCGGCATAAGCAGGACCAATTCCTTTAAGCGTCGTGCCGATTTTGTTCTCGCCACGCCCAGCCTCGGCCAATGCATCATGCCGTTGATGCCAAGGAAAGATGAGATGTGCACGCGTCGACACCTTCAACTTCTCACAGCTCACGCCTCGCGAAGTCAACGTGTCGATTTCGTTGAACAGTGTTGGGAGGTCAACCACAACACCGTTCGCAATCACAGGCGTCACAGTGTCATAGAAGACGCCTGATGGGGTCAGTTGCAGCGCATATTTTTCATCTCCGACTACCACGGTGTGGCCAGCATTGTGTCCACCCTGATAGCGAGCAACCACCGGATGCTCTTTTGCGAGAAGGTCAATGACTTTGGCCTTGCCTTCGTCACCCCACTGGGCGCCGACGACGACGGTGACAGGCATGCATACGCTCCTTTACTGCCCGGATGGAACGTACCCTGATCGTAGTCGTTCATTCATACGACTACTCCCGTTCTGTACGAACTACTTCGAATCGATG
>JAPOIQ010000054.1 GCA_029978815.1 bacterium | reverse complement strand
TCACCTATCCGGGCACTCGTTGTGTTCGGCATCATCATCGTCTACCAACAGTTTGAGAACTACGTGATCTCGCCAAAGGTGACTTCACGAACGATGGAATTGCATCCAGCGATTGCCTTTGGTGCTGCATTGGCTGGTCTCTCGATACTTGGTCCGAGCGGAGCATTGTTGGCGTTACCTGTTGCAGCGATGGGGCAGGCGATCGCGAGCGAAACAGGTCGGCGTCATGCGACGGTCGATAGTGGCTTGCTTGATGACGTCCCTCCTGAAGACGACGAGTAGCCTTTTGGATACGGGCGCCCACTCGCACGTGCCGGTAGCGGCTGTTGATCGCAACGGGTTTGACGAGTCGATTCATTACGGGACAGTTGTCGTCTTTGTTGCAGATTCCTCGACAGTGCTTGCTGGCCATGGCGACTCAGTGATTTATCCGAGGTCGTCGTTGAAACCGCTGCAGGCTCAAGCGATGATCGAGTGTGGGCTTTCGTTGACAACTCAACAGTTGGCTGTTGGTTGCGCTAGTCACGATGGTTCGGCGGAGCACTTGGATGTTGTTCGGTCGATCCTTACGTCGGTAGGGCTGGAGGTGGATGATCTTCGAACAACTCCTGACCTTCCGTTCGATCGAGAGCAGGCTGAACGCATTCTTGCTGGGGGAGGTGAACGCAACCCTCTCCAGATGAATTGCTCAGGCAAGCACGCTGCCATGTTGGCAACCTGTCAGAAGATGGGATGGGCCACCGATAGTTATCTTGACCTTGAGCATCCGCTTCAACAGGCGATTATCTCCACACTTGAGCGTCTGAGTGGTCAACCAATAACTCACATCGGCGTCGACGGCTGTGGCGCACCGACTCATGCATTACCGATGAGCGCGCTCGCTCGAGCTATTGCTCAGGTTGCTGATGAACGTGGTGCTGTGTGGAATGCGATGACGAGTCACCCTGTACTCGTTGGAGGACCATCACGACCGGTGACGCGGCTGATGCAGGCGGTTCCAGGGCTACTTGCCAAAGATGGTGCGGAGGGGGTGATGGTCGCTGCGTTACCCGGCGGGCCGAGCATTGTCGTGAAGGTGAGCGATGGCGCCTCGCGAGCGGCGGCATTAGTTGCAGCGTCAGCTCTTCGATTGTGTGGGGTTGATGTGCCCTCTGAAATCGATCGCGATCTAGCACCACCAGCTCTAGGCGGTGGCGAGCCTGTCGGTCGGGTACGGTCATTGCTATGAACGCTCCGCAGTTTCTCCCGCTCGATGACGTTGTCTATGGAGAGGCAGTTCAAGTTGCCCCCGATGTTCGTCGGGTGATTGCCGAGAATCCCTCGAAGTTCACCTATCGAGGCACTGGTACGTACATCATTGGCAGTGGGGATGTCGTAGTCATCGATCCGGGTCCTCGACTCGACAGTCATCGTGACGCGTTAGCTGCGGCACTGAAAGGCGAGAGGGTTCGAGCGATTCTCATCACTCACTGCCACGCAGATCATTCCCCCCTTTCGGAATGGTTGAAGGCGGAGACCGGCGCGCCAACCTTTGCTGTTGGACCGCATGAAACGGTTGACGAACCCGAAGGCATGTTTGAGGGTGAGGAAGAACTCGCAGTCCCACCAGATCCGTCAGAGGAGAAAGAGGACAATGAGGTGAAGATGGAGGAATCAACCGATGTTGATTTCGTGCCTGACGAGCGAGTGACCGACGGCGAGATTGTGGTCGATGGGAAAGGAATCACGATGAAAGCCGTGACCACACCAGGGCACACGGCGAATCACTGTTGTTTCTCCCTCGAGCAGTCATCAAGCCTGTTTACTGGCGACCACATCATGGGTTGGAGCACGACCGTCGTCTCGCCCCCAGATGGATCAATGACGGCGTATATCGAGTCGCTTCACAAGGTTGCTGACCGCGCTGATGCGACCTTGTGGCCAACACATGGCCCGCCTCGGACTGATGGTGCGGAGTACTCGAGAGCGCTCGTCGAGCACCGTCTTCAGCGTGAGCGTCAGGTGCTCGCATTTATTGATGAGCATGGCCCGTCAACAGTTCCAGAAATGGTTCGAGTGTTGTATGCCGAGGTCAATCCGCAGCTCCATAAAGTGGCGGCCCGATCTGTGCTCTCTCATCTCATCAAACTTGTCGATGAAGGCCAAGTACATGTTGCAGATGGCGGTGCGATCCGAATTGCGGCTGCCTTCGCCCGCTAGGCGCTCTATTACTGGTGCACCATTTCGGCGAGTCGCGTCACGGCGCGGGCAACGTCGCCGAATCGCGTTGTGAGTGCCGAGCACCCGAGTCGAACAAGATCAGGGTCTCGATAATCGGCAATGACCAAATGCTCGCGCTCAAGTCGCTCGGTGAGTTCTTTTGCGTTGGGGTGCCGAATTGCGATGTGCGACCCCCTCATTGATGCATCTCTCGGTGATACGGATTCAAGATCCATCTCATCGCAACACTCATGAGCAAATTCGGTGAGCGCTCGACCTTTCGCTGCAATCGCAGGCATGCCCGCCTCACTTGAGACCTCGATGCCGCATCGTGCTGCTTCAAGAGCGAGGATCGACGGGGTCCCGATCATGAGGCGACCAATGCCCGGCTTTGGTGACCAGGCTCCGTCCATGGCGAACTGATTATCCTGTCCGAACCAGCCCCGGATGGGCTGGTCTACGTCGGAGATGAGACTCGAACGCACATAGGAGAAGGCAGGCGCACCGGGACCACCATTGAGGTATTTGTAGGTGCAGCCGATCGCCATGTCGACGTCTGCTGCGTGAAGGTCGAGTTCAATGGCACCGACGGCATGGGAGAGGTCCCAAATGACGAGTGCACCCTCTTGGCGGGCGCGGTGGGTGAAACCATCGAGATCAGCGATTGCTGCGGTGCGATAGTCGATAAGTGAGCGAACAACTACCGAGCAATTACTGAGGTCAAGTTCATCGAGAGATTCATCCTTTGGCGAGATAACCGTCAGACCGTACTCAGCAGCGATTGCTTCGACGGCATAGCGGTCGGTCGGAAATTCGTGAGCATCAACTGCGATGTGCGCCCGCTCGGGACGAAGTCGAACTGCGGCATGAAGTAACTGGTGCAGGTTCACACTCGTTGAGTCGTGGACCACGACCTCACCATCGTCAGCACCAAGCAAGGGGGCAAGTTCGTTCCCGACGATGAGCGGTAGTTCGAGCCATTTTCGCCAGGATCGAATAAGGCCCGATCCCCATTCCTCGTTCATGACTTCATGAATCCGATGGACAGTGGTTCGAGGAAACATGCCGAGCGAGTTGCCATCGAGGTACGACAGATCAGGATCGTCAATGACGAAGCGATCTCGCCAATGCGCAAGCGGATCAGCCGAATCGAGCTCGAAGGCTCGGTTGAGCAGGTCGTCAGGGTTCATCGGCTAGCGACGAGGTACATGCGAGGAGAGGACACCACGTTCTTCCAGTTGCGCGAGGGTCGCATCGTCGAGGCCTAGCAATTCGTGAAGAACGGCGTGGTTGTCCTCACCCCGGTATCTCGGGGTGCCATGGATGCCGACGTCCGGCCCGTCACTGAATTTCCACGGTGCCTGCGGGATCTTGACTACGCCATCTCCGCGATCGGAGACTTCTACGATTGCGCCGGTTTCCACAGACCATTCAGAATCTGCAAACTCACGAACGGTACGCAACTGGCCGACGGCGAGACTGTGTTGCGAGAGGATTTCTTCGTAGGCAACCGCATCAGGGATGGTCTTTGCGTGGTCGGCGAGCATCTGATTGATAGCAGCGAGGTTCTTGCGACGGCTCGCGATGTCGGCAAACCGTGGGTCATCGATTGCGTCTTCACGGCCGATAGCGCGCATGAAGTACTCGAACGTTCCAGATTCTGCTGGGTGGCCGCTGACGATAATTGATGACCCGTCTCCGAGTTCTAAGACTTGATAATCGCCGGGTTGGAAGGACCGAATGACTCCCTCTGGCACTGGCTCATCCCACAACGCGTCATGTGTATGTTCGTTTACGTAAAGCATGGTTTGTGCCATCGTCACTTCGACCTGCTGGCCGCGTCCGGTGGTGTGGCGGTGGTTAAGTCCAGCGAGCACTGCGATGGTGAGTTCGAGAGCGGTGTACACATCTGCGTGTGAGTGACGGTCGTTGAAGTAGCGGCCGTCTCGAGCGTCGCCTTGAGATTTGATGAGCCCGGTCTCCGCGCCAATCACCGGTGCGTACGCACGGCGCTTCTCCCAACTTGTGCCGGTGCCGTACCCATTTGACGATGCGTAGACAAGTTCAGGGCGAACCGCGGAGAGACGCTCGTAATCAAGGCCAAGCCGTTTCATGACGCCAGGTCGAAAGTTTTCGATGACGACATCTGCGTGCTCGACAAGCCCGAGGATGATGTCGGTGGCCTCCGGCTTTGTGAGATCGAGTGAGATGTTGTCTTTACCGGTGTTTTGCTGAGCGAAGTAACTCGAGATCGAGTTGCGACGCGGGTAACAAAAGCGGGTTAGGTCGCCTGCTGGAGGTTCAATTTTGATGACGCGAGCGCCGAGGTCGGCGAGAGCGCGACCGCAATGTGGACCTGCGAGAACACGGGAGAAGTCAAGAACGACGATGCCATCGAGTGGTGCTGTCATATTGACATCCTGCCCGATGAGCGGGCGACAAATGGAAGCGGATCAGCTGGCTGGCCAGATGGCCTCGGTGATGGTGAGTCCACCACCGTTGCTGAATGCCCAGGCGAGGCCGAGGAGACCGCCGATCATCGACAGGTTTTTCATGAACATCAATCGGTCGGTGCCTTTAGCGGCTGCATCTTCCAAGGTCCAGAAGTTGTGCATCGTGATCGTGATGATGAGGAGTAGCAGCGCGGTGAGAAGTGCTGCGAGGTCGCCCCAAATTCCAAGAATCACTCCGGCCGAGCCTGCGATGTACAGCACTCCTGTGAGTCGTACAGCGAGTTGGGCATTTGGAATCTTTTTGAACTGGGCGTAGTTGACGATGGCCTCTTTTGTGAGGTGGTTGTACGCAGACTGCACAAAAATTGCCATGACAACGATGCGGGCAAGTAGAAAAATGAAGTTGTTCACGGCGGAAACCTTAGGTCGCGTATCGCCTGTTAGTGGTGATATTTGTCAGATGCCGTCTGCTGCCTCGTCGACCGCTTCATCACTCGTCGGTGTGGCCCGTTGTGCGGCAATTGTTGCGAACACTGCCGGAGGTTCCCGCCATGGGTCTTGCGGGTTCTGAATTGCCTTCCAGACGCGCTCTGGCGTGCACGGCATATCAATATGACGAACACCTAGATGGCTGAGAGCGTCAATGACAGCGTTTTGGATGGCAGGGGTGCTCCCAATTGTTGATGCTTCGCCGATGCCTTTCGCGCCGAGCGGGTTAAGCGGCGATGGTGTCTCGGTGGAGTGAACATCGAACGATGGCATTTCTGACGCTGCTGGCAGTCCATAGTCGGCAAAGTTCGCAGTCAGAGGGTTGCCATCGCTATCGAATCTCACCTCTTCGTAGAGGGCCTGGCCTACGCCAGATGCAATTCCTCCATGCTGTTGACCTTCAACAATCACCGGGTTGAGGACTGTCCCGCAGTCGTCGACAGCGATATGGCGGACAATCGTGACTTGTCCTGTTTCAGTGTCAACATCAACGACAGAAACGTGAGCGCCTAATGGGAATGTTGCTCCTTTTTGATTAAAGACGTGGTCAGCGGAAAGTTGTGACCCGTCTGCTTCGGCCTGCTGAGCAATATCTGACCAGGTGAGGACGGTTGCCGGGACCCCGGCGACGTGAAAGCGTCCGTTGTCGACATCGATCACAACATCTGCGAGATCAGCTTCAAGTTGTTGGGCAGCAATCGTTCGAGCTTGTTCGATCACAGCGTCTCGTGCTCCCACGACTGCCGACCCTCCAAGCTGAAGCGACCGCGACCCTCCGGTTCCGCCGCCTCGGGGAAGCAGATCGGTGTCACCATCGACATGCGTAATTCGATCGATCGGAATACCGGTGGCGGCAGACACGATCATCGCGTAAGAGGTGGCATGTCCTTGGCCGTGAGCTGCCGTACCGGCTGCGATGGTGGCGGAGCCATCAGCGTGAACAGTGACTGCTGCATATTCTTCTGAACTTCCTCCCGCAGTGATCTCGACGTAACTGGCGATACCGATGCCAAGTTGATTGCGATCTCCTCGAGCCCTCCGCTCCGCTTGTTCCTGCCGCAATGACTCGTAGTTAGCGAGATTGGCGGCCGTTTCGAGCGTGTGAAGATAGCGGCCAGAGTCGTAAGTGTTTCCGGTAGGTGTGGTGAAGGGGAACACATCGTCGCCAAGAAGGTTTCGACGGCGCAGCTCGATGGGATCGATCTCTAACTCGTGCGCAGCTTGGTCCAAGAGGCGTTCGACCATGGCTGTTGCTTCTGGTCGTCCAGCACCGCGGTAGGCGCCGACACATGTCGTATTCGTTGTTGCGCTGATCGCGTGGGCTTGGAATGCAGGCACCGCGTACGTGCCTGGAGCCATTCGGCGTGTTCCTCCCACGAGCGCTGCTCCAACTGTCGGGTAAGCACCGGCGTCTCCGAGCACTCTGAACCGAAAGCCGGTCAGCACACCGCCAGAATCGAACCCGGCCTCGGCCCACTGCACCTGTCCTCGGCCATGTGGCATTGTCAGCATGTCCTCGGAGCGTGATGGCGCCCAGAGCACTGGGCGATTGAGATGACGGGCTGCGGCAGCAATTGCGGTGTATTCGTGATGGAGCCCAGCTTTTCCGCCGAACCCTCCGCCTACCGCGGGCGTGCGGACCCGAACGGCATCGCGGTCCATCGACATCGCTGCTGCGAGTTGGTCGCGCAACATATGCGGCATCTGGGTTGAGGCCCAGAGTGTGAATTTAGTGTTCACTGTGGCTGGCTCTGCGAGGCACGCATCGGGTTCCATCGAGCCAACGACGACCCGCTGGTTGATGTACGTGCCACGTACGACTGTGTCTGAGATTGCGTCGAGATCGATGGGGGCGTCGCTAACTTCGATAAACGCAAGGTTTCCGTCATCGCCGTCGAAAACGGTCGGAGCGCCATCAGATACCGCAGCCTCGAGGTCTGTCACCGACGGCAACACGTCGATATCTGCCCACACAAGTTGCGCTGCATCTGCCGCCGCAGCGCGATGTTCTGCAATGACGAGAGCAATTGGCTCGCCTACATATCGCACAGTGTCGATTGCAATTGGGTGGCGGGCAAAGCGAGGTCCAATGGGAACGAAACCGTGGTGAGC
>JAPOIQ010000159.1 GCA_029978815.1 bacterium | reverse complement strand
TCATAGAGGTGATCGAGGTAGTACTTGTTCACGAGCAAGGTGTGCACCCAGCGTGCCGGCGCGAACTTCGCGGTGAGACCGGCAAGAGGGTTCTTCCGGCCGCCGTAAATGCCCATGCAGACCCATGCGCTGAAGAGAATTCCTGCGAACACAAGAATGATCGATGGCATCGCCTTCGACCATGAGAAGACTGCATGACTTAACTTCGGTGCGTAACAGACTGAGCCTTCTGCAGGATCAGCAAATCCGCAACCCTTTGCTTCGCTCGAGTGGCCGTCGGTTTCCTCAGCTTGGACAGCCGCAAGCACAACCGCAGCATGCTCATCATCTCCGGAGGAGTACGAGTGCTCGCCATCAAGGGCAACCTCGACACCAACGGGCTCCACCCAGTCAGTGAAGTAATGCGTACCAAATGCAGGCGCATTCAAGTAACCGGAGCCAATCGCAAGAATCGAGAGGACAATGAGCGGAGCAGTAATCCGCCAAGGTGATTCGTGTGGGCCGTGATGTGCCCCATGATCATCATGCTTGCCGTGGTCGTCATGGGCATCGCCGTGATGATCGTCATGGTCAGCATGTGCTGCGCCGTGAGCGTCGTCATGACCTTCGTCGTGATGCTCACCAGCTGCAGCGCCACGTGGCTTTCCGAAGAAGGTGAGATATGTCGCACGAGTCATGTAAGCCGGCGTCATGAACGCGCCGATCAATCCGACATAGAAGAAGAACTGGTAGCCGTTATGGCTTGCATTGTCGATGATCTCGTCCTTCGAGAAGAAGCCCGAGAAGAACGGAATACCGCAAAGAGCCGCAGTTGAAACCATCCAAGTCGCGGCCGTAATCGGCATCTTCTTCGCCAGACCACCCATGTCCTTCTTCATGTCGAACGAGTGGTGTGAACCTGAGTGGCTGATCGAACCAGCACCCAAGAACAAGGCGCACTTGAAGAATGCGTGAGTGAAGATGTGGAACACGGCTGGTAGCCACGCGCCAACACCAAGGCCGAGCATCATGTAGCCAAGCTGAGAGACCGTCGAGTAGGCCAACACCTTCTTGATGTCGTCCTGAACGAACGCAAGCGCCGCGGCCACGATGATGGTGATGCCACCGATGATCGTGATGAAATTCACCGAAGTATCAAGAATGTCGAAGCCGACGAAGAAGACCGGGTAAAGGCGTGCCACCAAGAAGACGCCCGCGACGACCATCGTCGACGAGTGCAAGAGCGACGAAACCGGAGTTGGCCCCGCCATTGCATCAGGCAACCAGGTGTGTAGCGGGAACTGACCCGACTTACCAATCGAGGCAATGAACAAGGCCACGCCACCCCAGAACAACACACTGTGAGATGCTTCGCCAGAGAGTGCCCAGGCTGAAATGCCACGGATCGAGAAGCCGTTTGAGCCGTGCTCAACGGCCCAATCGTTGGCGCCGAAGAAGATGATCGCTGTACCGACGAGCAGGCCAACGTCGCCAACACGAACGGTGAAGAAGGCTTTCAGGGCCGCACGTGAGTTCGCTTCTTCTTCCCACCAGTGACCGATGAGCATGAATGAGCAGAGGCCCATGATTTCCCAACCAAGAATCAGCTGCAGCATGTTCTCCGCAAGCACCATCACGAGCATTCCCGCGGAGAAGAGTGTCAATGCGGCAAAGAAGTGGGTGTAGCGACGGTCCCCTGAGACGTACTCGGTCGAGTAGATCTGTACGAGGAATGAGATGAAGGTGACGAGCAGAAGCAGCATGATCGCCAGGCCGTCGATGTGCTGACCAAGACCGAACTCGAGACCGCCCGATTGCCACCAGGTCCACGACTTCACGACCGGCTCAACAAACGATGCTCCATAGCCTCCATCGGTAGCGGTCGGGAAAATCGCCCGCAACGTACCAAAGAAACCAGTCGCCGTGTGCTCTGCGCCGCCAGAGGCTGAGTTCACACGATCGATCCACTGGAAGGTCGCGCCGATCGCAATCGCCAGCGAGATGCCAATCGAAACAATGCCGATTTCACTGCCGTTCTGCGGCAGCTTCTTGCCAAACAGAATGATGAACACAAAACCGATCGCAGGAACGAGTGGAATGAGCCACGCGTTCTCTAAGAACCAGCCAGTTGAAAGGGTTGCTGCAAGCATCAGATCATCAGCCCTTCATCACCGAAAGTTCATCGAGGGCGATCGAACGACGGTTGCGATAAATCATCAGCACCATTGCGAGACCAACACCGACCTCGGCAGCCGCGACCGCAATCACATACAGCGCAAACACATGACCCTCTGAAGAATTGTTCATCATTGCGAAGGCGATGAGGTTGAGGTTCACCGAGTTGAGAATCAGTTCGATCGACATCAACACCATGACCGCGTTACGCCGGGCAATAACTCCAAAGACGCCAATCGCAAACAACACTGCCGCCAAAATGAGGAAATTCACTGCGTACATATCAGTCCTTCCTCGCCAACACGATCGCACCGATCGCCGCCGCGAGAAGCACAAATGACAGCGCCAAGAATGGGACTAGTCCTTCACGGAGGAAGACATCAGAGATCGCTGTTGTCGACATCGGCTCTTCGGGAGATGTGAGAACCTCGCCGCCGAACTCGTCGACGATCACCCACACCAATGTCCCTGCAAGTAACAACGCCACCGGGATACCAATTGCCCAGTTTTTGTTGTTGAGATCAGACTCTTCGCCGATCGTCGCTCGAGTCAACATGATGCCGAAGAGGAACAGCACCATGACCGCTCCGATATACACCATGACCTGGGAAATAGCGACGAACTCAGCAGCCGCGAGCAGATATTGGGCTGCGACGCCACCGAGCACAACCACAAGCCAAAGAGCAGCGTGAACGACGTTCCTGCCGGAGACGACCCGCAGAGCGCCGAACACCATGATGGCCGCAATGATGTAGAAGCCGACATTCTGAGCAACGTTGACATCAGCGGCGAACAGCGAACTCATTTCTTCTTCTCCGCTCCTGCCTCGAGTTCAGGTGCTTCAGGAACGGTTTCCATCCACTCGCCAAGCTTGTCTTTATCGTGCAATAAATCAGCGATGCGCGGCTCTGAGTACTCGTATTCAGGGCTCCAGAAAAGTGCGTCAAATGGACAAACTTCGACACAGATACCGCAGTACATGCAGAGCGCATAGTCGATATCGAAACGGTCGAGATGATTGACCTGGCGGGGCTTACCACCAGCCCGACGAGGCGGAGCGAGTTGCTTGTGGCCTTCAATGTAAATGCACCAGTCAGGGCATGAACGGGCACACAACATGCAGGCCGTGCAATTGTCTTCGCGGAGGGCGATGACACCACGAGCACGAACGGGTGGGGCCTCTTTTGCGTGCGGATACTGAATGGTGTCCGCACCATTTTTCGCAGTGCGGAACAGCGTCCCCATCGTGACGCCGAGACCTTTAACGAGACCAGGAACCTTCGGCATCAGATCGCAACCTTCAAAATGGCAGTCACTGCGATGTTCGCGAGCGACAACGGAATAAGAACTTTCCAGGCAAAGCGCTGGAGTTGGTCTTCACGGAAACGTGGATATGAGAAGCGGACCCACATGATGATGCCCGTCAGAACGAGCATCTTTGTCAACATGATGACCGGGCCAACGATGTTCATCCAGCCGTCAACCGCGTCAAGCGACTCCCAGCCAAACCAAGAGAACGGGATACCCCAGCCGCCAAGGAAGAGCACAGATGCAATGAATGCAAACACGCCAGCAGTAGCAAATTCTCCAATGAAGAAGATGAGGAATCGGAAGCCTGAATATTCAGTCATGTAACCCGACACGAGTTCAGATTCTGCGATCGGCATATCGAACGGAACCTGGGTGAGTTCTGCCTGAACCGCAATCATGAAGATCAAGAAGCCGACGAACTGGGTGAGAACGTACGGGAAGCCAACTCCATCCCAGCCAAAAATAGAGCCGGAGTTTTGGGCCACGACGATGTCTTGCAGATTCATCGAACCTGCCTGGATGACGACGCCGACCACGGCGAGCACCATCGGAAGCTCATACGCGATCAACTGGCCGGCGGCACGAAGACCACCGAGAAGTGAATACTTATTCGCACTTGACCAACCGGCGACGAGGATGCCGATCACCGACACCGAGCCAATTGCAAGTGCATAGAACACGCCTGCTGAGAAGTTCGTGAACAGAGCGTCAGGTCCAAAGGGCACAACAACGACCAGCAAGAACGTCGACACCAACACGATGACGGGTGCCATCTTGTAGATCTTGGCGTCAGCGTTTTCGGGGATGATGTCCTCTTTTTGCAGCCACTTGCCGACCTCGGCCAGCAACTGCATCGAACCGTACGGGCCCGCTTCCATCGGACCAAGACGACTCTGCATAAACGACATCATCTTGAACAAGAAGAGGTACACGATCGTGCCAGCAGGCAACAACACCGCACCAAGGCCACCCAACACACGAAGGAGAGACTGACCCCAGTAC
>JAPOIQ010000110.1 GCA_029978815.1 bacterium | reverse complement strand
GACTGAGTTCGAGACCCAACTCAGCAGGACACTTTTGAGCCAGAACGGCGCAGGAGCAATGGTGAACAACGCCGACACCGAACCGTTCTTGTATGCCCCAGGAATGCGGATTGCCGGAGGGTCAAGCGAGGTGCAACCTGATCTTGTTGGCGAACGACTCCTCGGCCTCCCCCGTGCACCAAAACCGTCATCGAAATAGTGCGGGCAACAGGCTGATGCCGTATATGAATCGCTCGAGTTACTGCTGACTGCGTAATCGGCCTCGCAAGCCACTCACTCTGCGTTCCGAGGTCTTCAGCGCAGCGAGGACTGCTACTCGCGACCCTACAAGCGTGACTCTCCGACGAGCCCTGGTGACCGCCGTATAGAGCAACTCTCGAGTTGCGAGACGGGAATGTTCAGGGGGCAGCACGACTACGACGTGGTCGAACTCCGAGCCCTGGCTTTTGTGAATCGTCATTGCATGCACAGTTGCGTGGTCAGCAAGTGCGGTCGGCTCAACGAGATGTAGGTCTGATGAACCGAAGGCAATCCGAAGTCGATCGCCATCAGCGACGGCGACCCCAACGTCACCATTGAAGAGCCGCTGAGTTGGGTCGTTCTTCGTCACCATGACCGGCTGGCCGTAATACCAACCGCGGGTGCGCACACCTTCGCTCTCAAGGAGTTGTTCGTTGAGCGAATTCCATCGGTCGACACCAAACGGCCCGTGTCGGTGCGCGCATAGCACGCGGAACTCGTCAAGTTGTTGGAGGGCCGAAGCAACATCGCCGTCGCGAGCTTTGGTCACAAGATTCAGCGAGTGCTGCCGCATGGATGCTTCGATATCGGCATATTGCTCAACGAACTCGAGCAACATGCCGTCGTGCTGTGTGTCATCGACAACAGGAGGGTTTGAAATTTCATCAAGTAAAGCGATCGCGGCCTGTTCATCCCCGGTGAGCACCGCCGTCGAGAATCGGCCAATGACGCTGTCCGTGGGGAATCGATGCGTCTCAGTGAGTTCAGCCACGCAATGACCTACATCACCCTCTGTTCCTGCGATGTCACCGAGTACCGATCCCGCATCGACACTCGCCAGCTGACCTGCATCGCCGACGAGCACGAGCCTTGCTGAGGGGTGCAACGCGTCGAGCACTGCGTCGAATAGTGGCAATGACAGCATCGAGGCTTCGTCGACGATGACGAGATCGTAAGGAAGCGGGTTCTGGGCGCCATATCGAAATCCGCCATCAGCCCGTGCCCCCAATAGACGGTGGACCGTTGATGGTGACAGCGTCTGTATCACAGAAGCGGTCGCAGCAATGGTTGCGTCGTCTGCCGCTGCGAGCATGCTGATCGATTCGGTGACGCTCTCTGACATTCGAGCTGCTGCCTTGCCCGTCGGTGCCGCAAGCGCAATTCGAGAAGTTGAACTGTTGATGAGTTCGTCGGCAACGAGTGCTGCAACGGTTCGAGTTTTCCCACTTCCTGGTGGCCCGGTCAAAACACCAAGTCGAGTCGCGGCGCAGATCTCAACGGCACGTCGCTGTCCGAGGGTGAGGCCGAGCACATCACTTACTTCCGCAGATGATGTTCGAGCTAGTTGCGTATGAGCGAGCGATTTAAGGCCATCGGCAACTCGACACTCATGCTGAAAGAATCGACGCAGGTAGATGAGATCGCCATCAATAACAAGTGGCGACTGCGTAGACCTCACTAAAGGGCTCGCACTAAGTCGCTCCTGCCACTTGTCAGCATGGTCTGGCCAAGGGAGTTTCTCGATGTCATCGACCGCACTCTGTGATCCCAATTCTGCTCGAGCGAGGGTGTGCTCACGAATGTATTGAAGATCAACCGCTGTGTGGCCTGATTGGGGTGCAGCAATCGCAAACGCAAGCGCAAGAATTTCCGCTTCGCCCTGTTCGCCGCAGATCTCGGCAAGAGAGATCGCTACGGCGAGGTCAGGCTGAGAAATCGCGCCAGCAACGACCCAAGGATCGAGACGATCAAAGAGCACTCGTTGACTCTCGAAACCTGTCATGAAGACTCTCCTGGGCCGATGAGTTTGTCAACTGCGTCGAGGAGGTCGCCCGGTGGATTCCACCACATCACACCGCGCGTATCGCTTGAGGGTCGAGAGGGATCCATTCCTCGCACGAAGAGATAGGCCGCTCCGAGCAGCACGTCATCAGGATGTGTCGTTGGTTGTCGGCCTCGCAGGAACCTCCTAAATGCCACGAGGTACAGCAACGCCTGTAATGGATACCCGTGGTGATTCATTTCGTTCGTCATCTCACCGGTCGTAAAACGAGCATCGTTGCCAATTCGGTTGGTTTTGTAGTCCGCAATGAAATACAAACCATTGACCCGGGCAACGAGGTCGATCGAACCGGTCAGCATCCCAGTAATCGGCACCGTGATTTGACCGTCAGCAACCTGTTGAAACCACGGTCGGAATGGGTCGTCGGCGGGTAATCGTGACGCAACGACACCTGCGACTGCCTCGGCGGTGGTGCTCGACAAGGGCAACAAAAAATCGAGCTCGTCGAGGCGATTGTTGCGAGAAATTGAGGCGAGCTTCACCTCGCCGAGCGGGCCCCCAAGTGGAGCAGTCAACATCGCAGATAGCCCTTGGGCGAGCACAACCGGATCGCAGTCGATCGGCTGATATTGCATGAGTTCACGACAGAGATTGGTCAGGTCGTTCTCGACCGATGGTGACGTAAAGTCAAGACGTTCGAGGAGCGAGTGCACGAGCGTGCCGAAAGCAGCTGATCCTGGGATCGCCTGAAGTGATGTCATCTCAGTTGGTGACGAGGTTGACGGCTCTTCGCTTGTTGCGCCGGGTTCGTCAAGTCCCCCGATCACGGGTGCTTCATCACCTCTCGACGGCGAGCCGTCAGCATCAACTTGTAGCGCCCGCTCAATCGAGGTGAATGACCAGACCTTCCACGACTCATCAAATGCCCGGTCGTTCGTGCTCACGAGCAATGACGATTCGTCTACGGGTTGTCGGGCGGGTTTCACCCGAGCAGGGCGAGAATCGATCCGTACCAGTTCAAGTGCCGTCGGGATACGAGTTGAAAGACTTGAGAGGTCTGCCCCACAGGACTGTTCGAACAGGTCGCTGAGCGGCCGCTTGCCATTGTTGTAACCCGGCACCGTCCACAGCACAAGTTTGTGCACAGCACGTGTAAGTGCGACATAGAGATTGCGACGCTCCTCGCCATCTGTTTCCAGGTCAGCGCAACGTTTTACCCGCATCACCGCTTTGGCTTGTGACTTCCCGCCCGTTACCCAATAGGTGTTGAATTTTCTGCCGCCCTCATCTGGGAGTTCAGCGTGAGGTAATCCCTTTGAGTTGCTCATGCTCGTCCACAGCGTCGGGCAGAGCACGACGGGAAATTCAAGTCCTTTCGCCTTGTGAATGGTCATGATGCTCACAGTGTCGTCATCACGGTCGAGTCGACGATTGAGAACATCGCCTGCCGCTCGGTCAGTCGAGGTTTTCTTCAGCTCTTGAAATGCTGTCTCAAGTTGGGCGGGGCTACACGGGATTCCTTGGGTGCTGCGGTGCAAGAGTTCTGCGATGTGCTCGATGTCGGTGAGCAAACGCTCGCCTCCCAGACCACTGAGAACACGCTGTTGAAATCCGGATTTTCGCAATGCTGCGAGTAGGCGCGAGACGCCACCAGTTGACAGCGCTCGAACTCGATGCTGTTGCTGTTCAAGCAACGCAGCTTCGTCTTCACCATCGAAGTCATCGAGTTGGTGTGCGTCGAAACCCCCAAACACGCCAATCGCTACCATTCGGGCGAGACGAAGGTCGGTTGGTCGCTGCAGGCTTCGGATGAGAAGGTGCCAATGTCTCGCTGCAGGTGATTCGAGCACAGAATCTGTTCCGCTTGTCACTGCCGGTATTCCGGCAGACCGAAGTGCCATCGCAAATGTTTCCCCATCAGCGTTTGATTTCACAACAATGCCGATGTCTGATGGGCGTAGCTTCTCGCTCGGTCGCTCTGGTTGCCGAATGATGCGAGTCTCATTGAGTAGTCGGGAGACTTCCTGAACCACGTCAGCAATCACCCAACTTCGCGCCGTATCTGCGTTAACAACACCTTTTTCATTCAGTGGTGGCTCTACTGATCGAATCTGCATCGGTGGTCGACCATCGTCAAGGCCATACTTCTGCATGTCTTTTCCGGGGAGCACGCTCTCAAAGGTGACGCGATCATCGCCAAAGGTCGATTGAGCGAACACGTGCTCAAGGGCGACCAGCATCTCTGCGTCTGATCGATAGTTGGTGTCGAGATGAAATCGCTGTCCACCGTTTTCGTCGGCGTAATTAACGGCACTGAGATATGCCGAGAGTTCGGCCCCTCGAAAGCGATAAATCGATTGCTTGGGGTCGCCGACCACAACGACTGGCGCGGCGGTAAACCCTGAGTGATGTTCGAGGAAGGCCGCGCGGAAAATGTCCCACTGAACAGTGTCGGTGTCTTGAAACTCGTCAACGAGAACAAGTCGGAAACGTGATCGGAGTTCGGCGATGATTGCTTGCCCTCGATGTTCGTTGAGGAGCAACTCGCGGGTGTCGGCGAGCATCGAATCAAAGGTGCCGCGTCGCCAACATCGCCGGCGACGGTCGATTTCGGCGACCGCGATCTCGACCACTTTGATCACTTCGTTGACCTCAGCTTGGATCTCGGTTGAGGCTTCAGGGAATTCAGCCATCTGCGCGTCAGGTAGTGACAGTCGACCGTGAACCGCCGTAATCACTCGAGACGGATGTGTAATGGCGTGCTTACCAGCGAGAATGACATCGTGCACGACCTCACTGACGTCGTCGCTATCAGATGAGATGTCGCTCGTCGCCGCACCGACGGACGTAAGCAATCGCTGGCAGAACCCGTGAATTGTCGACACCGTCATCGCATCGAATTCGGAAAGTGCTCGCTGTAGGCGTTCGAGCCGAGTTTGACGGCTCTCGTCATCGGAATGATCTGAATCGATCAACAGCTTGTCGACGGTGTCGACAATGTCGTTCCATTTCTCGCGGGGTGTTTGGAGTGCCTCAATGCCTTGCACGATGCGCGAGCGAAGACGTCCGGCAAGCTCGGCGGTTGCTGCTTCGGTGAATGTCACCACGCAGACTTCTCGGGCGCTGAAGTCACCACGCGCGAATCCAAGTATGGCGAGACCGGTGATCGAGTAGGTCTTGCCCGTTCCTGCGGAGGCCTCAAGAACTGTGAGTCCTGGTTCCGGCGCTTTGGAAATATCGAACGGCGAACTCGAGGTCATGGCGAGACCTCGTCGATCGAGTGCAGCTCTCCTGCACT
>JAPOIQ010000117.1 GCA_029978815.1 bacterium | reverse complement strand
CCTAACGGGAAGGTTGTGGCGCTCCCCGTTGGCTCGACCCCGATCGATTTCGCATACGCCGTACACACCGAGGTCGGACATGCGTGCTATGGGGCCAAGGTGAACGGCCGACTCGTATCTCTTGATAGTGCTCTCTCAAGCGGTGATTCTTGCGAGATTCTGACCTCCAAATCTGATGACGCGGCACCGTCACAGGATTGGTTGACATTCGTTGTTTCGACGAGAGCCCGAAACAAGATCCGTCAATGGTTCAGTCGCGAGCGACGTCTTGACGCCATCGACGACGGTCGCGACGAACTCACGTACGAGTTCAAACGCGAGCGCGTTCCGTTGCAACAGGTGTGGACGCATGATGAGTTTGTTCGAATCGTTGAAGAGACTGCGCAGGGCGATCTCGACAGTTTCCTCGCAGCGATTGGTGAGGGCCATCAGTCAGCGAGAAGTGTGGCTCTTCGGATGGCGAACGCCTTCAATCCAGATCGTGTCGTTGAGGCACCTCCTGAGGAAATTCTTCGCCACCGCCTCCGACGCGACAGCGAGACAGGTGTACACGTCGAAGGTTTGGAAGACCTTCTGGTGCGTCTTGCGAGTTGCTGCACGCCGGTTCCAGGTGACTCAATTGTCGGGTTTGTGACGCGTGGACGGGGTATCAGCGTGCATCGCTCTGATTGCGCGAATGCTCTCGGCCTGAGTGAAGAGCAATCCGCTCGACTCATTGACGTCGATTGGGATTCAGAGGGACAACAAAGCGTTGTGAACGCAGGGGTAGAAGTGGTCGCGCTTGACCGGACGAATTTGTTGCGTGATGTTGCAAATGCCCTCGGTGATCATCACGTGAACATTGTGTCTTGTGAGACCCTGACGGGCGATGACCGCGTAGCAAAGATGCGTTTTGGGTTCGAACTCTCGAATGCCACTCAACTGCAGACAGTGATCCACCGCATTAAGTCGATTAACTCGGTGTACGACGCCTATCGCATTGTTCCCGGTGGTGCGCCAAACGAGAACTCCTGAATGATCACAGGAGGAGTTGCCTACGGCCGGTAACCTCGCCACGTGCCCGAATTCAGCACAAGTCCAGGAATGCGTGACATCACTGCGCCCGAGTCCGCTCGTTGGCGGCGTTTTGTCGATGTGTTTGAGCGGACGGTCAGTGCAGCTGGCTATGAGCTTGTCATTCCGCCCCTGCTTGAGGACATCGGTGTGTTCACTCGGCTGGGAGAAGCCACCGACGTTGTGACAAAAGAGATGTACGACTTTGTCGACAAAGGTGAGCGGCATGTGGCACTTCGGCCGGAGCAAACGGCAAGCATCTGCCGAAGCTTTGTGGAACATCGCCCCACAACTCCGTTCAAGGCGTGGTATTCAGGTCCTAACTTCCGGTACGAAAAACCACAGCGAGGGCGTTACCGACAATTCGACCAAGTGGGTATCGAGGTTCTTGGGTCGCTCGACCCCTATGTCGATATTGAGGTTATTCATCTCGGCTGGATCTTCTTCAAGAAACTCGGTTTGCAGCAGATAGAGCTCGCGGTGAACTCGTTGGGTGAACCCGAAAATCGAACTGCATATGTTGCCGCGTTGAAGTCCTATTTCAATGACCGATTAGCAGATCTCTCGCCTGAGTCTCAGCAGACACTGGAAAAGAACCCGCTGAGAGTGCTCGACAGTAAACGCCCACAAGACAGCGACGTCATCGCTGGGGCACCAATGATTAATAGCTTTTGGTCAGCGGAGGCTGCCGCCCACTTTGACACCGTGTGCAATGGACTCACCTCACTTGGAGTGCCTTTCTCGATTGATCTCAAACTTGTTCGTGGCCTCGACTATTACCGTGGGACCACTTTTGAGTTCCGTGGAGGAACCCTCGACTCAGCGCAGAACGCCTTAGGTGGTGGTGGCCGTTACGACGGGCTTGTGGCGGATCTCGGCGGTCCAGATACTCCAGGCGTTGGATTCGCAATAGGCCTCGATCGAACACTGCTCGCTTGCGACGACGAAGGGACGTTCCCATCACCTCCGGATGCGGCCGATGTGTTTGTTGTGGATGTTGGCGATGGGATCGACGCCTTATTGATCTGCGCCGAACTTCGTGCGGCAGGCATTCGGACCGAGCGCAGCTGGGACAACCGGAGTATGAAAGCGCAGATGAAGGCAGCGAATCGAAGCGGTGCCAGATTTGCTGTTCTCATCGGTGAAGATGAACGTCTTGCAGGTATTGCCTTGCTTCGCGACCTTCGATCTGATGCTGAGCAGGTATCTGTGGCGCGTACCGAGCTTCAAGCCACACTCATTTCACGTTTATCGTCTTTGCAAGGAGCAGAGTAATGACTTCCCCTGAACATGCCGCTGGTGCGACATCGATGCGTACTCACCTTTGCGGCGATCTGAGGTCATCTGATATTGGCAAGGAGGTGTCAGTTTGCGGATGGGTTGGACGCCGCCGCGAGCACGGTGAGCATCTGGCGTTTGTCGATCTTCGTGATCACAGCGGACTCCTCCAATGCGTCATTAACAACAATGTTGACGTTCGGTCCGAGTTTGTTGTGAGGATCACCGGGGTAGTCCGAGCTCGTCCTGATGGGACGGTGAACAATTCCCTCCCAACCGGAGAGATTGAAATTGGAGACTGTGAGGTGGAGATTCTGAGGCGTGCCGATCCGCCGCCATTTTCCATCGATGACCGTGCAAATGATGTCGACGAGAATGTGCGTCTGCAGTATCGATATCTCGATTTGCGGCGTAGCCGAATGCAAAGGAACCTCCGTGTACGGGCAAAGGTGAATAGCGCCGTCCGTACAGCAATGGAACGTCAGGGCTTCGTCGAGGTGGAAACACCAATGTTGGTGCCGTCCACTCCCGAAGGGGCGCGCGAGTTTCTCGTGCCCAGCCGCAAGTCACCGGGGGAGTTCTACGCTCTTCCCCAATCGCCACAGCTGTTCAAACAGTTGTTGATGGTCGGTGGAACAGACCGTTACTACCAAATTGCTCGCTGCCTTCGTGATGAAGACCTACGTGCCGATCGCCAGTATGAATTCATGCAACTCGACATGGAAATGTCGTTCGTAACTCAGGACGATGTTCTCAACGCCGTCGGAGAGGCAGTGTTGTCGGCTGCAGAAGCCGTCCTTGGGGAACGTCCACCTGAAATTGAAAGAATCACTTGGCACGATGCGATGAACCGCTTTGGTGTCGATAAACCCGACCTCAGGTTTGGAATGGAACTGATGGACCTCACTGAGGTCTTTGTGTCAACCGAGTTCAAAGCGTTTGCTGGAGCGGAATCTATTAAGGGCATTCTCGTTGAAGGTGCCGCATCCGAGTTCGGTCGTAACCAACTCGACAAACTTACAGAGCGAGCGAAAGGCATTGGGGCGAAAGGCCTTGTGTGGCTCAAAGTCACCGAGGGTGGTTTTGAATCTCCAGTTGCAAAATTCTTAAGCGAGGCTGAAGCGCAAATGGTGCGCGATCAGATGCACGCATCAGTAGGAGATCTCATTCTGGTGGTCGCCGACGAGTGGGCAACTACGTGCGAGGTCCTCGGTACATTGCGAAATGATCTCGGTCGGCCTCCTGTGCATGAGGGCCCTTACCGTTATGTATGGGTTGTCGAATTCCCGCTATTCGTTGGTGTTGATCCAACAACTGGGAACCCACGTCCCGGCCATCACCCTTTTACGAGGCCGCATCCGGACGACGTCGACCGGATCGAGTCAGATCCCCTTTCTGTTCGTTCAATCGCATACGACCTCGTCCTCAATGGGTGGGAGCTCGGTTCGGGCTCGATCAGAATTCACGAGCCAGAGCTTCAACGGCGAGTGTTCGCCGCCCTCGGAATTACCGAGGAAGAAGCCGATAACAAGTTCGGCTTTTTCCTTCGTCCGTTTGATTACGGTGCCCCGCCACACGGTGGCTTCGCGTTCGGTCTTGATCGCCTGACAGCAATTCTTGCGGGCGAAGACAACATCCGTGAGGTGATTGCGTATCCAAAGACGCAAAGTGGTGCGGACCCTATGACAAAATCTCCACTACCGGTAGACGCCACTGTGTTGAGCGATCTCGGTATCCGGGTGCTTCCGCAAGCTGACTGACTCAGAGAAAGAAGGAGTGACCATGAATCAAGAACAACTGCAGCGTGTGCGTCACGACGACGGTTTCATTGCGGCTCTCGATCAGAGCGGTGGAAGCACGCCCAAAGCACTTGGCCTGTACGGGATTTCCGACGGATCTTGGGCGAGCGATGAAGAGATGTTCGATCTGATGCATGCGATGAGGTCAAGAATCATGATGTCGCCGGCATTTTCCGAAGCGCGCGTTCTTGGTGCAATTCTCTTCGAGATGACAATGGATCGCCAGGTGGATGGTCGTTCGACTGCCTCCTACCTCTGGGAAGTGAAGCGCGTTGTCCCTTTCTTGAAGATTGATAAGGGTCTTGCGGACGCGTCAAATGGTGTTCAGATGATGAAACCGATGCCTGACCTAGACGCGCTTCTTGGTCGAGCGGTTGACGCGGGAATTTTCGGTACGAAAATGCGGTCTGTCATTGCGAGTGCCAATAGCGCTGGTATTTCCTCGGTTATTGACCAGCAGTTTGAGATCGGATCGCAGATCTGCGGAGCTGGTCTGGTTCCCATCATTGAGCCAGAAGTCGACATCCATGCACCTGACAAGGCCGATGCAGAGGATCTCTTACGGCAATCGATGTTGAAGGCCCTAGACACAGTTGACCCGGCATCACCCGTGATGCTGAAATTGACGCTCCCAGAAGTCGATGGGTTCTACGACGTGTTTGTCAATCACCCAGCAGTTGCGCGTGTTGTCGCTCTCTCGGGTGGCTATAGCCGAGATGTAGCGAACGAACGCCTGGCGAGGAATCGGGGAGTTATCGCAAGCTTTTCTCGAGCGCTCACCGAAGGACTGCAAGCCAGTCAAACAGATGACGAGTTCGACGCGATGCTTGACTCTTCTATCGAAGGCATCTTTCAAGCCTCCCGCACCTAGACCATTTCGTGAATCAGTCCATCGGTCTGATAACGAGCCCGGTAAGTAACTTCGGCGTGAAAAATGTCGATTTCGGTGGCATAAGGTCACCCTTTTCGGCAGTCCTTACGATTTCTTCGAAAGGTACTGGTCGTATGAGGATTCCGG
>JAPOIQ010000143.1 GCA_029978815.1 bacterium | reverse complement strand
GACGGTTGCACCGAAATCGAGGTGATCCCACACCATCACTGCATCGTCAGGCAACGCTCGAATGCAACCATTCGAGTCACCGAAGAGCTCCATCGTTACAACTGATTCGAGCGGCTGCACATACTCACCGTTTGGATAGATCGGTACCGAATGAAACCCGACGCGAGCACCTTGGAATTTTCCGTATGTGAATACAACGAAATGTGACATCTCTGAGTATGAGCCAGTGAGAATCGACGAGGCCTCAAGACTGCGCTGCTCAACCTCATAATCGCCCGGATCCGGCTGATCTCTTGCCGTGGTCACCGGGAACACATGGATAATCGCGTCATCCGCGCAGAGCCATGCCCGTTGAAACTCCCTATCGAGAACCGCCGCAGCGCCGAGGCCGCCGCATGTCGCCTCGTCAGGTTCAGGTGGCGGAGGTTCGAGCCACAAATTCAGCAACTCGAGAGTTTGCCGACCAGCGATTCCGTCGATGATGACCGCGAAATCAGGATCCTGATTGGCCTGAAAGGTTCGCACTGCTACTCGAGTTTGGTCAGTAAATGTGGCGTCAGGCTCATCGTCGAGCCACCCTTGATCATTGAGGTGGCGTTCAAGACAAAGCACCTCTTCCGACTCAACGCCAACCCTCAACACGGAAGAAACAGTGCAGTCACCTTCAACCACAGGAACCGTTGTCGTGGTTGTTGACGAAGTCGTCGTTGAGGTCGATGCTGACGGCGCTTCAACGGCGGACGACGGAGCGGACGTCTCCGCATCAGGTGAACCCGAACAAGCCGACGCTACAAGGGCTCCGATCAATGCCAGAACCAATGGCCTTCGCATGGAACGACAACGTAGCCGTTGGCCAAATAGATGTTGAGGCAAGTTGCTCGTGGCCATCTCCGGCCTACACCGTCATCAATGCGACAGCAATGCCGAGACCGGCAGCAGCTTTCCCAGTTGAGATAAAACGACCTCGTTGCACCGCCGCCTTCGGTTCTGTCAACAATTCTTCTGCGTTTGCGACAATGTCATCAAATGACTCGGTAGCGAGAACAAAGCCCCACAGCGACGTCGCAACAACGTCTGCACGCTCGACGACTTCGATAATGACGCCACCCTCGCCAATTCGATGAAATCCCTGGCGAATTTCGCCAACTTCTCGCACTCGCTTCAGCGGAAAACCGGTGACCTCACCGACCGAAGCACATGTACGGTCGAGATCGTTCGTCATGACGACAACGTGATCCACACTGCAGTCGGCCGACGCATCGCCAGGCGGAAGGTCAACGAATTCCGCGCAAGTGATGTCATCGATTGTTGAACCCGAAGGAACACCGTCAAACGCGATGCTGAGAGACCCTGATGGAAGTTCATCAGCAGGCCAGATCAACGAGGCGTTCGCAGTGTGAGCAAACGACATATCACCTGTGGTGCGCAGGGATACGCCAGTGAGGGCCCACGGTGCTGGGGGCCCTCCGATAATCAGTTGGACGGAACGCACCGAAATGCGTCAGCCACGTCCCATATTGGGACGCTTGCCGTGGTTCGCTTTTGAGCGACGCAGGCGAGCCTTGCGCTTCTTCGTCTTCTTTGACATAGGGCTGTGAGCCTACGGCTGATGTCGTTAACTCCCACCTCAAGCGCGGTCAAAAACCAATAGTTGCGACGACAATCTGAGCACTGTGTCCCTTGCCACAACGAAATTTGCTTGCGTATGGAATGAATTCGACCAGACCAGCGTTTCAACTAATGGCTCACTACAACAGCCGGATGGAGTTCAAAATGTCGACAACCGATCTCACCCTTGATTCATTTGAGTCAACAGTCACATCTGAGGGAATCACAATCGTCGACTTTTGGGCCGAATGGTGTGGCCCATGCAAAATGTTCGGTCCGATTTTTGAAGAGGTCTCGGCCGACAACCCTGACGTGACCTTCGCCAAAGTTGATACCGAGGCCGAGCAACAACTCGCCGGTTCCCTTGGCATTATGTCAATTCCGACGGTGATGATCTTTCGCGATGGCATTCAACTCTTTGCTCAGCCGGGCGCACTCCCTAAAGGAGCTCTAGAAGACCTTCTCACACAGGTCCGGAACCTCAACATGGATGAGATTCGGTCGCAACTCGCAGAAGAAGGTGACGCTTCAGCGGACTGAGCTAACAACATAGATCTGGCGGGGTTCCCCCCACCTCGCCTCGGTGTCAAATCCCCCCACAGACACCGAAGTGACACCCGGAACGAGCATTCCCCCCGCTTGTTCCGGGTGTCTTGTTTTTACCCGCAACATCTTGCCAAGAGCGCAAGAGATCCCACGCACATACTGGTGCAACGACCGGGGATGGGCTACCCGCAACGCCCGGATCAGTTACCCAACTCACTCAAGGAGCAAGAGGCGAAAACGATGTGATGAGGTCGTTTGCTGTGTGAAGATCTTGCACTGGCAAGATGAATTCGCTCACACCACACTGCTCAGCAACCGAATCAACTGCTGCCCGGCACTCCTCGACATCTCCAACAATCCCGAACATCCCAAGCCATTCTTCGTCGACGAGATGCGCAGCAGACGGAGGGCCTCCATCAGCAAGGGCAGATCGAATTGCATCACGCTGATCGTTCGTCAACCCTAGGGCATCTCGCACAGATGACGGAGAGTCAACAAGTCGAAATGTCAACTGTGAGCGCATCTGCTGACGCTCATATTCGTTGCGAGCAATACCTGTCGACCAACAGATGTGGCGGTGATCCCCACTCGCAGCATCACGGATCGCGTCCACCTGCTCAATAAGTCCGGGAAGGTACGGATAGCTGAGATAAAACCCATCTGCGAGTCGCCCTCCGAGTTCAGTCATACGTGGACCTCGACCTCCAATGATGATCTCGATATCGGGCCGGGCGTAACCGAGACGGGCATTATCTAACGCAAATGTCTCACTCGTCATCGTCACAGCCTCACCAGCAAAGAGTTTCCGCATCGCCATGACGGCATCAGCGACCACTCGAAGCGGTCGAACCCGATCAACCGAGAGCGGACCGAGGGCGAGGCCACCGCCGGCACCAAAACCGAGAAAGGCTCTCCCATTGCTTAATTCATCGACTGACGCAATCGCAGCTGCGGTAGCACCCGGATGTCGCACATACGGATTTGTGATGCCTGGACCGATTTTTATTCTCGACGTGCGCTGCGCAATCGCCGACATCGTCACGAAGACATCGCGGGTCATGACACCTTCGTCAAATAGCCAGCAGCGGTCGTAGCCCATCTCTTCAGCAAGCACCGCAAGATCAACAACTTCTCCGATCGGCGCTTTCGCCATGAGGTTCACTGACCACTTCACAATCAAAGTTTGGCCTGCTCAAGCAACGCAGGTGGTGTCAGCGAACAACCAATACGACATGGTCTCACTCTCCAGTTCCTAATTGTTCGACCGATAGCGTCAGTGGCGCATGGAACGCTTTGGATTAGTTGGTCTGCCGAACGCAGGCAAAAGTTCGCTCTACAACGCTCTCACTGGTGGTGGAGCTCTCGCTGCTCCCTATGCGTTTGCCACAAAAGACCCGAACATCGGTGTTGCAAAGGTGCCTGACGAACGGCTCGACCAACTCTCAGCGATGTCGAAATCGAAAAATACGATCAACGCTTCGGTCGAAGTTGTCGACATCGGAGGTCTCGTCGAAGGTGCGAGCAAGGGCGAGGGACTCGGCAACAAATTTCTTGCGAATATCCGTGAGGTCGATGCCATCGTCTTCGTCCTTCGTGCATTCGAAGACGATGATGTTCCGGGGCCGTCAGACCCTCTCGAGCACCTTCGCGTGGTTGAACTCGAACTCGCGCTCGCCGATCTCGAAACTGTTGAAAAGCGCCTCGCCGACGTTGAGCGCCGCTCAAAACTCGACAAAGGTCTCGGCGACGAACTCGACGCGTTGCGAGCCGCAAACGAGGCCCTCTCGGACGGCCGCCCTCTCTACCGAGCAGGACTTTCAGACACGAACAGAGAAACTCTCGAACCATATTTCCTGCTGACGAACAGGCGGGTGCTCGCCGTCGTCAACGTCGGCGAGGACGAGCTCGACAACATTCCTGCGGCTGAACAGCGTGTTGCTGACGCGTTCAACGATGCGGGAGACAACGTCGAGGTCATCGGAATGTGCGTCCAACTCGAAGCCGAGGCCGCAGCAATCGCTGACCCTGTTGAACGAGCAGAGATGCTCGAAGGCCTTGGCCTTGGTGAGGGCGCTCTGTTCCGCATGGTGCGCTCGGCGTATCACCTACTCGGGTTACGTACGTTCTTCACCACAGGTGAAAAAGAGTCGCGGGCTTGGACATTCCGAGATGGTTCAACTGCGCCGGTGTGTGCTGGCCGGATCCACACCGACTTTCAGCGCGGCTTCATTCGGGCCGAGGTCATTGGGTGGGAACAACTCCTCGAACTCGGTTCGTGGAACGCCGCAAAAGACGTCGGCAAACTTCGACTTGAAGGGAAGGACTACGTCGCAAGTGACGGCGACGTGATGGAGTTCCGATTCAACGTCTGATCCGACAATTTCTAGGTCGCGTCCTGCCACACTGGAGTCGTGGGATGGATCGTCAGTGGTGCACGGGTGCTTGCCTCAGCGGAGCTCGCCAGCAACCAACGATCACGGCGCAGAGGCCTTCTCGGTCGAACGTCATTTTCGGGTGCACTCGTCATCACTCCATGCAATTGGGTCCACACCTT
>JAPOIQ010000250.1 GCA_029978815.1 bacterium | reverse complement strand
TTTGTTTGGGTGCCATCTCGCGACCCAAAACAGCTCCCTGTCTGCCAACAGTGCAAAGAGGTCTATGACATGTTCAAGATCTTCAACGACGGACTTCGAGACACGCCAAACGAATAATTTTTAACATTTTCACCCCTACGGGGTGGCGGCTACACACCACAAAACCGACTTGCAATCGTGTTCTTCTTCTGTTTGAGATATGCCGCCATGACATCTCGAACACGACATCAGTCGCAACGCTCACAACCCTCCACAGCAGGTATTGGTCAACGGCCACCATTCCGGTGGACATGCCAGACCTGCGGCCTTTCCGTCATCACACTCGTTGTGGTAACCGCTGCACCAACCTGCTCCGCCCACACCGGCGGCGGACGACAAATGGTCGCTGAACGAGTTCGGTTTCGTGACCTTGACAGGCCCGCACCACGTGGTGACGCGTCTCAGAACGAACGCAAATAGCGCTGGCCACTCCGCGAATAACGCACGATGCACCAAAATGCTCGAACCCCATCGCGCCAACCGATCTTCTTGCCCTCGTCATATGTTCGGCCGTTATACGAAATGCCGACTTCGAACACCCGCCAACCAGCAGCAGCGACCTTCGCAGTGACCTCAGGCTCAAATCCAAAACGGTCCTCTTCGATCTCAATCGATTGGATGACTTCACGGCGGAAGGCTTTGTAACAAGTCTCCATATCGGTGAGATTGAGATCGGTGAACATATTCGAGACCAAGGTGAGCAACTTGTTTCCCATCGAGTGCCAGAAGAACAGCACGCGATGGGCCTCACCTCCAGCGAAACGACTGCCATAAACGACATCGGCATCGCCAGCAACAAGTGGCCCAACTACTTTTGGAAATTCACTCGGGTCGTATTCAAGATCGGCGTCTTGCACGATCACGTACTGCAACGTTGCGGCAGCAAAGCCCGCTCGCAGCGCTGCACCCTTTCCTTGATTATGTGGCTGAAATAACACCCGGACACGATCGTTCGTCATATCTGCGAGTAGCTCTCGAGTGCCATCTGTCGAACCGTCGTCGACAATGATCACTTCACCGACGAGTTCTTGCTCAAGTACCGCAGCAAGGCATGTCTCGATGGTCGCAACCTCGTTGTAACACGGCATGACGACCGACAAACATGCAGTTGGAAGGTCGACAGTTCGAACCATGCAATCAGGCTAACGGCCAGTCATCAGACGGCACTCCTAGCGAAAATTCCGGCTCGTTGATCGGCCAGGAGCGGCAAGTGGTTGTACATGTTCCGCAATGATGTTCACCACTCCCTCAGAGCGCTCAAGACGGCCGCGAATCACAAGAGCAGGCGCCTGTGATTCGGTACGGAACCGTTTCCAGCATCCCGCGGAAACGATCACATTGATGAGTCCGGTTTCGTCTTCGAGATTGATGAATGTGGTCCCACGAGCGGTCATCGGCCGCTGGCGATGGGTCACCGTTCCTGCAACCACAACTGTTCGATCGACTTCGTGGGTCTGCAACTCTTCAGATGTCACCACTCCCAGATCAGACAGTTCTTTGCGTAAAAATGCTGTTGGGTGCCCATCAGCGGAAATGCCCGTTGACCACAAATCAGCAACTGCTTCCTCCACAGGAGTCATACCCGGCAACCGAGGTGCTGTGATCTGTGCAGCAATGCCCGGAATCGTCCCTGGGCGTGCTTGAGCAGCTGACCCCGCAAGCCAAAGAGCCTCACGACGATTCAGCCCCAATGAATCTTCAAACGCCCCGGCAGTCGCCAAGGCCTCAAGATGTGCAACCGTGATACTTGGAACGCGGCGAACGAGATCCTCTAATGAGTCGAACATCTTGTGTTCTCGTTGCTCAACAATCTTCGCAGCAAGATCGCTGCCGAGCCCTCGCACAGAAGTGAGCCCAAGCCTGACAGCGCTCCCACTGTCTTCGAGCGTGGCTCCTTCAATTGAAACTCCAAGATCAACTCCTCTCACCGTCACACCATGTCGGCGGGCATCACGAACGAGTGAGTGCGGAGACCAAAACCCCATTGGCTGGGCATTCAATAATGCTGCGCAAAACGCAGCTGGTTCGTGATATTTGATCCATGCCGAGGCATACACGAGATAGGCGAACGACACCGAGTGAGATTCAGGAAATCCGTAATTCGCGAACGCTTTCATCTTTGTGTAGATCTCGTCTGCAACGTCCCCCGTGATACCGCGCTCAGACATCCCTTGATAAAACCGCTCACGCAGACGCTCCATTCGCGCCGCTGAGCGTTTCGACCCCATTGCTTGTCGAAGTTCGTCAGCCTCAGCTGCGCTAAACCCGGCAACATCAATCGCCATTTGCATGAGTTGTTCTTGAAAGAGTGGAACTCCGAGCGTTTTTCCCAGCGAGTTTTCTAATAGTGGATGTAAATACGTCACCGGCTCAAGGCCATTTCGGCGACGAATATACGGGTGGACCGACCCCCCTTGGATCGGGCCTGGGCGGATGAGCGCAACTTCAACGACGAGGTCGTAAAACCGTCGAGGTTTCAACCGAGGCAACGTCGCCATTTGCGCTCGTGACTCAACCTGAAATACCCCCACCGTGTCGGCGCGACACAACATTGCGTACACCTCGTCTTCTTGTGGGATTGTTGCAAGGTCAACGGTGTAACCGCGATGCTTCGCAATGAGGTCAACAGCCAGATGCAAGGCCGACAGCATTCCTAAGCCCAGTAAGTCGAACTTCACCAGACCGGCGGCAGCACAATCGTCTTTATCCCACTGCAAGACTGATCTTCCCTCAGCTCTCGCCCACTCGACGGGGCACACCTCAATAACTGGACGATCACAAATCACCATGCCACCCGAATGAACCCCAAGATGTCGTGGTGCGTCTTCAAGCCGGTGTGCAAGATGCAATACATCATCAGGAATGCCAGATTCACCCTGATCAGCTGTTTTGAGAACACGACCCCACCCATCAACTCGACGCGACCACGCATCTTGGCGACCCGGGTCGTGGCCAAGAGCGCGAGCAGCATCACGCACCGCTGATCGCGAACGATAGGTAATGACATTCGCTACCTGCGCAGTGTGATGACGGCCGTACCGGGCATACACGTAC
>JAPOIQ010000010.1 GCA_029978815.1 bacterium | reverse complement strand
GTGTTCGGCCAGGAGTATTTGATACTCGCGCCAACTGACGTTGATGAGCGAGAGCATTAATGAGTGAGCTCTTACCAACATTCGAACGTCCGACGAACGCTACTTCGGGACCCATCTCCGGCAATTGATGAACTCGAGTGCCAGACTGCACGAACTTCAACTGCAATGGTTTTGTTGCCACTGGTCCCTACCCAGCGATCAAAGTGGCAAGCGCCCATGCCGCCGCAACGAACCCAAGTGTTGCGTAAAACAGGCTGCGGAAAAGCGGTGGTCGTGGCGGGGCCGCATCGGTCAGCGCCTCAACGGATCCTTCCGGGGGCGTTGGGGGGCGAACAAGTGCAAGCAGGTTGCCGACGCATAACGCGCCGCCAAGTGCAAGTAACAACCAGGCAATGAGGTCCTCTCCGAGGAACATCTCAACAGTCTGCCGTGCGACACTGCAGTATGGCGTCTCTTCGTGAAACAACTCTTCGGAATGTGGCGGACCTGTTCTCATCATCTGATGCGGTTCTCATCTTCGACAATGGTGAAGAAATTGCGAGCAAGGACCTTGTTGCTCGTGCCGAAACTCAACTCCGTCGGCTTCGCGCGCAGGGTTTCAGCACGGGCGACAGAATGGCACTCCATCGTGGGAACGACATCGAGGCACTCGAGTTACTCCTCGCTGCCGCACTCGGAGGAATCGTTGTTGTTGCGGTGAACACGAAGTATTCGCCGGTTGAAGTCGATGATCTCGTAGAACGCTCGGGTGCCCGTCATCCTGATCTTTCCGTGATCGAAGAATCTGACGCGGAGATTCGCAATGACGCACTTGATCTTCCGTTCATCATCTTCACGACCTCAGGAACCACATCGAAGCCAAAAATGGTCTTGCATCACCAACGCTCGATCGTCGAGCACACGATTGAAATCGTTGAGCACTTTGGGTACTCATCATCAGACACCATCCTTATGGCACTACCTCTCTGCGGAACCTTCGGTCTCAGCAGCCTTATCGCCGCTGTTGCCTCTGGGGCACGGGTATTAGTGCACCAGTTCTCGGTGGACGGAACCGCAGCATTAACCCATCGAGAACGCATCACTGCGATGAATGGCAGTGACGACATGTTTCATCGGTTGTTGATCGCTGATGCCGATCTTTCGCACATTCGGCTCAGTGGATATGCCCAATTCAATACATCACTCAGCGACATCGTGACCCGCGCTGATGCGAAGGGTGCTCGCCTAACGGGGCTCTATGGAATGAGCGAGGTGCAGGCACTCTTTTCGTTACGTGACCCAAATCTCGACACCAAAGGCCGTTCGCGGGCTGGAGGCACATTGGTGTCACCGCGAGCGGCCGCACGTGTTATCGATGGTGAACTGCAACTTCGTGGCCCAAGCTTGTTTGCTGGTTACTTGCAAGAGGGTGGTGCCGCCGTTGATGACGATCTCACTAATCAACACCGCGTCACTGATGACGAAGGAAATGTCTGGTTCAAAACCGGTGATCTTGCGGAAATGGACGACGAACGCACCTTCCACTACATCTCGCGGCTCGGTGACATCCTTCGCCTCGGTGGGTTTCTTGTTGCACCGGCGGAAATCGCTGAAGCGCTGTGCAGCGCCCCCGGTGTGGCTGATGCGCAGGTCGTCGCTGTCGGACTTGAGACTGGGTCACGACCAGTTGCATTCGTGATCCCCGAAGCAGGAGCCGTAATCGATGAAGATGCCGTCATCGAGCACTGTCGCGGCCGTCTCGCTCGCTACAAGGTTCCTGTTCGCGTGGTGCCCCTCAGTGAGTTCCCAATTACTGATGGACCGAACGGAGTCAAGATTCGGCTGACCGAACTTCGAGAACGTGCCACTGAACTCTTGACGTAATCACATCGTCGGGAGCGATCACGACGATGTTGAGCGCGAAAACTTCCGGGTGGCGATGAGTGAGAACACTGCGATGAGCCCGATAGACCACGCGAGTGAGAGCCACGCATCGTTGCCCACTGGTAACCCGTTATAAAGCGCTCGTGCTGCGTTTGTCACGACGGTGAAGGGATTCGCATTTGCAACGACCTCTAGCCATTTCGGCATGGTCGACGGGTCAACAAATGCTGACGACACAAACGTCAACGGGAACATCCAAATGAATCCGGCGGAGTTTGCTGCTTCAACCGAAGACACTGCGAGGCCGATGAGAGCTTGCACCCAACTCAATGCATATGAGAAGAGCACGAGCAGCCCTGTGGCGATTGCTGCGTCAACGATCGAACCACCGAAACGAAAGCCAAGCAGAAATGCTGCCGCGAGCATGACGCAGAATGTGAGGAGATTGCGAACGAGGTCACTGACCGTCCGACCAATGATGACTGCTGAGCGACTCATTGGGAGTGAACGCAAACGATCGACGAGCCCTTTTGAGAGGTCCTCTGCGAGACCAATAGAGGTAAATGCCGAGCCGAAGACGAGCGATTGACTGAAAATTCCAGGCATGAGGAACTGGTCGTAGTTCTCGAAGCCGGGGATCGAAATTGACCCACCGAACACATATGCGAACAGTGCGAGAAACATGATGGGTTGGATCGTCGCGAAAATAAGTAACTCGATATTGCGAGGAATCACACGCAGGTGTCGCTCTGCTTCGACAATCGAGTCGTGAAGGGTTGTTTGGAACCGATTCATGACTCAACCTCCTCAGTAGAAGCGGCGTGACCAGTTAACGCAAGAAACACGTCGTCAAGTGAAGGGCGTCGAACGACGACGTCGAGCACGTCAACACCAGCATCATCAAGTGCACGAATCACACTTGGCACCACTCGGTCACCGGCAACGATCGGAGCCTCAAAGGTTCGATCGTCCCGAACCTCAACCCGACCAGTACACATTGGCGACAACACCGCGAGTGCAACCTCTCGATTTTCGGCACGAGCGATTGACACCTGAAGCAACGCTCCTCCGGTTCGAGATTTCAGTTCATCAGGAGTGCCTTCCGCGATGACATGACCGTGATCGATCACGACGATTTGCTCTGCTAGGCGGTCGGCCTCTTCGAGGTACTGGGTGGTAAGGAGCACTGTTGTTCCATCTGCTGCGAGGTTTTCGATGACATCCCACATTCCAAGACGGCTTCTCGGGTCGAGACCCGTCGTTGGCTCATCGAGAAATAACACCGATGGATCGGCAATAAGGCTCATTGCGATATCGAGGCGACGGCGCATTCCTCCGGAAAAGCCCTTCACCACTCGATCTGCGGAGTCAGAAAGATCGAACCGATCGAGCAAGTTGCCTGCTCGTTTTCGTGCCTCAGATGTTCCAAGGTGAAAGAGTCGACCAACATAGACGAGGTTTTCACGGGCAGTGAGTCGTTCGTCGACCGCTGCATACTGGCCGGTCAGACCAATACGACGGCGAACCTCATTAGGTCGGGAAACAACGTCGATTCCATCGATGAATGCTGTTCCGGCATCGGGGCGAATAAGCGTGGTGAGAACTTTGACTTATGTGGTCTTGCCGGCACCATTCGGACCAAGCAATCCATAGACGGCTCCGGTCGGGACGGAAAGGTCAACGCCGTTCAACGCAATGGTGTCGCCAAATCGCTTCACCACTCCTCGCATCTCAACTGCAAGATGGTCTGTCACAGGTTGAGTATGCCTGCGCTTGAGGGTGATTTAGACGCCACCGCGAGCAGCGTTTTCGAACCTCGTGTACTGGCCAAGCCAAACCAGCTTTCTCGTGCCGATTGGGCCCGCACGATGTTTCGCCACAATGACCTCTGCACTTGCTCGGTCATTTGTGTCAGGGTTGTACACCTCATCGCGATACAAAAACATGACGACGTCTGCGTCCTGTTCAAGCGACCCTGATTCGCGAAGGTCGGAGAGCATGGGGCGCTTATCGGACCGTTCTTCAAGCCGACGGCTTAGCTGACTGAGCGCAATAATTGGCACTTCGAGCTCTCGTGCAAGGATCTTCAAGTTTCTGCTGATCTCAGAAACTTCGAGCTGACGGTTTTCTGCGAAGTT
This sequence comes from bacterium, assembly GCA_029978815.1. Classification (GTDB taxonomy): domain Bacteria; phylum Actinomycetota; class Acidimicrobiia; order Acidimicrobiales; family Ilumatobacteraceae; genus Casp-actino5. The sequence goes on along the minus strand of JAPOIQ010000010.1, from coordinate 8,066 downwards.
CCCAGATGTCATGAGCTGGATGTAGTCGATGACGATGAGCCCAAGTCCGCCATAGCGAGCTTTGATGCGACGGGCCTTCGCTCTGATTTCCATGACGGTGACGCGAGGGTTGTCATCCAGGAACATCGGCACCTCGAGACGGCCAATCGCCTTTCCGATCTTTGTCCAATCGGTGTCTTGGAGATTGCCCTTTCGCATTTTCACTGAATCCACTCGCGCTTCCGAGGAGAGAATTCGATGCGACAGTTCGGTGTGTCCCATCTCGAGTGAGAACACGAGTACCGGTTGTCCTGAGTTCATTGCGACATGGGAGGCAATATTGAGCCCAAATGCACTCTTACCCATTGCTGGTCGTGCCCCAACGATGTACAGGGCGTTGGGTTGTAGCCCAGATAGCAACTCGTCGAGATCGACGAATCCGGTTTGCACGCCAGTGACGACGTCGCCGCGATGGAACGTGTCTTCAAGTTGCTGGAAGATTTCTGGCAGAAGATCATCGAGGCTTCGGGTGGTGTCCGCGACACGATCTTCTGCGATCTGAAACACTTTCGTTTCTGCTGCATCGAGCGCTTGGGCAACATCATCAGGCTCTCCATACGCAATTTCAGCGATATCTCCGGCAACAAAAATGAGGCGCCGAAGAAGGGCGGTGTCTTGAACGATTTTTGCGTAGTGGCCAACACTTGAAACTGCTGGGGTCATGTTCTGCAGTTCGTGGAGACTCTCCGATCCACCGATTTCATCGAGCAGTCCATGACGTCGAAGTTCATCGGCCACCGTCACTACATCGACTGGGCCTGCACTCGCGTACAGCGAGCGGACTGCGTCGTAAATGTGGCGGTGAGCCGGACGGTAGAAATCGTCGGGATTTAGGCCAAGTTCAGAGACCGTGCCGATTGCTTCGCGAGAAAGCAGCAACGCTCCGAGCACTGACTCTTCTGCCTCAAGGTTGTGTGGTGGCACTCGACCGACTGAGCCAGATCGACGGCGATTTCCTCGAGCGTTACTGCGCGACGAACTCCCACCTCTCGACGCTTCAGGCCCGTCGGAGTCTTGGCCGTACTCATCGGGTGGTAGCGGGGGGAATGGCGCGTCTTCACTCATCAGATCTCTACTCTCTCACGTCTCGCCTGTGGGAAGGAAGGGGTACAACTCTGTGGAAAACCATGTGAATTCAGTTGTGGAAAAACATGTGGATTTCTCACCGTGGGGCATCAGATTTAGCAGTAAACACACAACAGCCGGCTCGATGCGGGATCGAGCCGGCTGTGTACACAGTGTGGATTTTCCTGAGCAATCAGGAAGCGACCACCTCGACAGTGATCGGGAAGGACACCTCTGGGTGGAGAGATGCCGTGACAACGTGCTGCCCGGCTGTCTTGATCTGATCAGCAACCTCAATCTTGCGACGATCGATGACCACTGAAGACTGGGCTTCAATCGCGTCAGCGATATCGGCTGCGGTCACCGAACCGAAGAGCTTGCCTTCGCTGCCTACTTTAGCCTCGATAGTGAACACCATCGGGACGAGTTTCGAGGCGACGGTGGTTGCGGCCTCACGGTCGCTGGCATCACGAAGATCACGGGCACGACGCATTTTTGCTGCCTGCTCAATTGCGCCGTCAGTAGCGATCATCGCCTTACCTTTTGGAAGCAGAAAGTTGCGGGCATGTCCATCAGCGACTTCCACGATGTCCCCACGCTTACCGAGGTCTTGCATGTCTTCACGAAGAATGACCTTCATCTCAGGACTCCTCCCCGTCGTCAGTAGTGGCCTCGGTCTGCTCTTCGACCTGATCCTCCATTACCTCGTCGTTCTCGACCTCGGGGTTCTCGACGTTTTGATCGTCGTTACGAGGACGGCCACCATCACGTGATGGACGACCACGTGATGCTGAGGCAACACGACGGGCGTATGGCAACAGTCCCATCTCGCGAGCGATCTTGATGGCGTTTGCCACCTCGCGCTGCTGCTGGACGTCGTTTCCGTTGAGGCGCTGGCCACGGATCTTCCCACGGTCGCTCATGAAACGTGAAAGTAGGTCGACGTCTTTGTAGTCGACGTATTCCACTTTCTCGATGATGAGTGGGCTGGTCTTCTTCTTAAATTTGCGGGGAGCGGCATCTCGTGCACGCTGGCCGCGGGCTGGGCTTTTCGCCATTGTTCTTGGTCCTCCTGGACGAATGTGTTGAAACTACGAATGTTGTGTGGTCAGAACGGCTCTTCGTCGCCGTAGACCGGATCGGATGCTGCTTGAGCTGACTGACTTGGGGCACCGCCCCCAGGACCTCCGGACCGCTCGGTGCGCTCAACCTGTGCGGTCGCCCAACGAAGACTCGGCCCAATTTCGTCCGCCACTACTTCAAACACGGTGCGCTTCTCGCCTGCGTTTGTCTCGTAGTCGCGTTGATCCATGCGACCAGTCACAATGCAGCGATTGCCCTTTGTGAGTGTTGCTGCGGCGTTCTCGCCGAGATCGCCCCAACACACAATGTTGAAATAGGACACTTGCTCCTGCCATTCACCGTTGACCTGATAGCGACGGTTGACCGCTAGGCCAAAGCTCGCCACACCCCGGCCACCGGTGGTGTACCGAAGTTCAGGATCTCGGGTGAGATTGCCGATCAGGGTGATGGTATTTGTTGCCATCTTTGACTCCCTTCGTGTGCTGCTCTCAGGCAGCTGCTCCGGTCATACCGCGGCGCTCTGCTTCAGCCTCGGGAAGACGGATGAGTTTGTGGCGAACGATGTCGTCCGCAAGACGGAGGGAACGCTCGAGTTCATCGAGAGCACCGGCTGGTGCCACACACTCGACAACGAGGTAATACCCCGATTCTTTCTTATTGATTGGATATGCGTACGCACGCTTACCCCACCAATCTGGCTTGCCATGGAGGGAACCTCCGGCTGAGGTGATGCCATCAGACACCGTCTTCACCCAGGCTTGGGCGTTCGGGTCTTCGACGTCGCCGTCGATGATCACCATGAGTTCATAGGCACGATTCATGTGCTACTTGACTCCCTTCGGACGTGGCCACCGTGTGTGGCCGTTGGCCCCATCACACAAGTCGAAACCAGCGAAATGGAGCAGGGTGGATATGGAAAGGGAGACGATATCGCTAAACGCGCCAACTTCGACATGCCAACGATGTTGTCTGAGGGGTGTGTCACTCAGCCAGGGTTGATGCGGAACAGGATTCGTCACTGAGGCTGATAACACTCGAGGTACCGATACCGAAATCGGCAAGATCGCCTCGATTGACCTCAAGAGCAAAGAGGTACCCAGATGGGGTCGAGTACCGACGACAGTCTGCGGCATCCGTTGAAGTGCACGGCGTCATGTCGGTCGCCTCAAGAAACAAGCCGTTTGCATCGAAATACGCGATTGAAAGATCAATCAACGTGTCTTTCATCCAAAAAGCACCAGATGTCGGTTTGTCCTGAACGAACAGCATCCCGTCCGCCGCACCCAAAGAAATGACATTCATTAAACCCTGCCGGCGTTGATCAGTTGTTGCAGCAACCCACACACAACGTTCAATCACTTCAGAAGAAACGTCTGGGTCCACCGATGACACCAACATCACTTGTCGCTCAAACTCGACGGGACCAGCCGATGGGTCACTCATTCCTACGACAGATGACGAACTCCCACATGCGGTGATCAGCACGATCACCGCAACCGAAACACCCCAGGGCGCCCGGCGCAGGTTCATCAGACTGGCACAATACGAAGAAGGTGGTGCCAGCGACATCCACAGCACGCCTCAACCACATATGCCCGCAAGTCTCTGCCCTTTGCAGATAACTCACGTAATTCCTTTGATGACGAAACACAACGGCCGTGTGCTGGAAGTCGATGACCAAACACATACGTCACAAGCCGGAGATTCTCTTCTTCGCATATCGGACAGATCGCTTCGGTTTCTGTTCCAACATTCCCCGCAGCACGGATGAGTTCAGGGTGCGCATCGCACACCTCATCGCGCCGCAACCTGCCGATGCGAACCTGATTGATCAGCATCCGGCGGGCCAAGCGATGGTCAACGACTCCCCCGCCATCGGTTGAGCCGCGCATTGAACTCACCGAGAAAGAGCCGACAACCGACATGCCTTGACAATAGCGGCCAATCAGCGACCAGTCGCTCGGTGACAACTAGTTCGTTGCGAGCTCGGTTTCGATGAGATTCGCTGGCCGAGGGCGACCAAAGAGATATCCCTGCCCTCGGTCACAATTGAGATCGCGTAGCCGTTGGAGTTGCAACGGGCTCTCAACTCCCTCTGCGACCACAGTGAGCCCCAAAGCTCTGCCAAGTTGAATCACCGCTTCAACAATCGTTGAGTCTTCATCTTCGATTCCAAGACCACTCACAAAACTTCGATCGATTTTGATCGCCTCGACCGGGAACCGCTTGAGGTAGGTCAACGATGAGTAGCCGGTGCCGAAGTCATCGACACTGAGATGTATGCCAAGCCCCCGGATTTCTCGAAGTGTCGACGTTGCCGCACGAGCATCTGCGAGCAACGCCGATTCTGTGATCTCAAACCACACCGAATCTGGGTCGACACCGGTCTCATCAAGTATTTCCACCACCGTCGGCAAAAACGAGTTGTCAACGAGTTGGCGGCTACCAACATTTACTGCGACCGATCCATTCGCAAACGCGTGTCCAGCGGCACGCCACCGAGCCATCTGAGATAGCGAGTTTCGCATCATCGAAGCACCGAGTGACACGAGAAGACCTGACTCTTCAGCGAATGGAAGAAATTCGCTTGGAGGTAACAACCCGCGGTCTGGATGTAGCCAACGAGCGACAACCTCGAATCCAACAATGCGACCGCTCTGCAACTCAACGATTGGCTGGAAGTACGGCACAATCTCGTTGCGCTCAACACCACGCCGAAGCTCACCGACCGTTCGAAGTGCCTGCATTCCTGACTGATGGCTGCCAACTTGGAACGCCTCAACACAATCGCGTCCTCGGCTTTTAGCTCGATACATCGCTGCGTCGGCGTCTCTCAACATCTCATCGGGAGACATCCCAGCATCGTGATTTGTCGACCAGCCGATACTTACCGTCACAAAGAATTCGTGTCCATCGACCGTCACCGCCGGATGGACAGCCGCTCGAAGCCGCTCGGCTGCCGTCGCCGCATCAACTGGCCCGCCCCGACCGTCGAGGACGACGACGAATTCGTCACCTCCAAAGCGAGCAAGAAGATCTCCTTCGCGAACAGCCCCTTCGAGTCGTTTCGCGACCTGCCGCAGTAACTCATCGCCGCGAGCGTGCCCGAGGCTGTCGTTCACCACCTTGAAGTGATCAAGGTCGATGAATAACAACCCGACAAGGCCTGGGCGCGAGCCGGTTAATCGTTGCTCAAGGACTTGTTGAAAATATGACCTGTTGGCAAGGCCCGTGAGTTCATCGTGGCGCGCCGCATGAGTTAACTGCTCTGCAGTACGACGCTCCTCGGTGACATCTTCGATGTGATGAAGAGCAAACAAGATTCCGTCGTCCTCTGAGACAGCAACTCTCGTTCTCGTGGTGACGTATGCGCCATCCCGCCGCCGATAACGCTGATCGACGAGATACGAATCGATGACACCCAACTCGAGTTGCGCACGATGCGTTTGAGAGGAACGGATGTCTTCGGGATGTGTGAGTTCTCGCAATGTTCGACCAACGAGCTCTTCTGGTGAACGCTGAAGAATGGTGGCAAGCGCTTCATTCGCTTCGACAATTCTCCCGTCGTCAAGACGAACGAGCACCATTCCAGTCGGTGCAGAGTGAAAAGCCTGATGAAATCGGTGGCGAGCCTCGTCGAGGGCTCTGCGCTGACCGGCGACCTCATCTCGATCGGTCAACCTCACAAGAATTGGGCCCGTATCGTCTGGGCGTTGCACGGTGACCTCGATCGGAACAACACGCCCATCGGTCGTTGTCACCGAGACCTCAACCGCTGAATGTGGTCCGCCGTGTCCGTGGTGTACCTCAGAAGGAAGCCGTGTGATCCACGGATCAAGGGTGCCACGATCTGCGTCATCGAGCCACATATCGAACGAGGACCCAACAATCGAACTCACCGGAGAGCCCAACAGATCACTGCCAGCTCGGTTCACCTCAATGATGATCCCCGAATGATCTACATGCAGAAGCGCCTCATCAAGTGCGTCAAGCAGCGCTCGCGCCGATGACCTTTCGTTGATCTGTGACTGGCTTTTCGTCATCGATGTGGTCATCGATTGAGGTTCAACCTCGACGCTCGACGAGGTTGTTCGCCGCTCGCGAATGAGCAGGAAAACACCAATAACGATGACGCCAACACCAACGGCTACCGGTGTAGCAACACTTGACAGCGAACCAATGCCCACATTGAGACGCTACAGATCAACCGGTGGCGACCGCTGGATTACTGCTGGCTTGCGTACCACTCGTCGAGGCGAGCAAGTAAAGCCTCCTCGCCAATCAAGCCCTCGTCGAGGCGAATCTCCATCAAAAAGGCAAGCGCTTTGCCGATCTCAGGACCTGGCGTAAGGCCGAGGTGTTCCATGACTCGCTTGCCATCGAGTTCAGGTCGGAGGGCTTTCAGTTCTTCCTCGGCGGCCAGTTCAGCGATACGCGCTTCGAGTTCATCCATTCGCCGAGCCAGCGTTCGAGCTTTCTTCTCATTTCGTGTGGTGCAATCACATCGAGTGAGCACATTGAGCTCATTGAGTAGGTCTCCGGCATCTCGGACGTAGCGCCTCACCGCAGCGTCACTCCATCCAAGTCGATACGTATGGAATCGAAGGTGAAGTGCGACTAACTCTGTAATGGACTCGACGTCATCATTTGAGAACCGCATTGCGCTGAGTCGCTTACGCGTCATCTTTGCGCCGACAACATCATGGTGGTGGAACGTTGTTCCCTTGCCCTTTTGGAACCCTCGTGTCCGCGGCTTGCCGATGTCATGAAAGAGTGCAGCAAGCCGAACAATCCGAAAATCAAAATTCTGGGCTTCTTCTTCGAGTTCGTCGTGAGGACGAACGTTCTCGACGACAGCAAAGGTATGGGTCAACACGTCTTTATGTCGATGGATTGGATCATGTTCCAGCCGCATTGCGGGAAGTTCCGGGAAAAACATGTCCGCGAGCCCTGTCTCAACAAGGAACCACAAGGCGGCGGTCGGGTGCGGAGCGCAAATGATCTTCTCAAATTCATCACGAACTCGTTCAGCCGAAACGATCTCAAGACGCGGTGCCATTTCACTCACCGCCGCGAGCAGCCCCTCTTCAGGGACAAGTTCGAGCTTTGTAATGAATCGAGCAGCTCGAAGCATTCGGAGTGGATCGTCGCTAAAACTCTCCTCAGGCGACAGGGGGGTTCGCAAGACCCGTTGCAGTAGATCGACTGCTCCGTTGTGAGGGTCGACGAGTGTGGGAGTGTCGTTCGTCAATTCGAGAGCCATTGCGTTCACGGTGAAATCGCGCCGTGAGAGATCGGTCTCGACATCATCTGCGTAGACAACATGCGGCTTCCGCGAGTCATCGGTGTACGACTCTGCCCGGAACGTCGTGATCTCGAGGACGCGGTCTCCTACACGCGCACCGACAGTTCCGAATTTTTCACCCTGGTTCCATACCGCATCTGCCCACCCATCGAGACAGGCGTGAATTTGCTCAGGACGAGCTGATGTTGTGAGGTCAATATCATCAGCGAACCCAAATGAGTCGTCACCGAGGAGGAGATCTCGCACTGTGCCACCAACGACATACAGACGATGACCAGCATCTCGGAAGCGCTCCGCAAGCGGAGAAAGTTCTTGGAGCACGGGTTCAAACCGGGCAGGGATCACTCATGCGAGGCTACCGCCGACACCGTCTCCAGAAAGTCACCGTTGGCGACTACCGTCAGAGATCATGCAACCCGAGCGGAAGCGACCTGTTGACGCCGTAGCGTCTCCGCGCGCGCTCACCGTTGCATCTTCTTCTCAGCCGACACTTCATCTCAGCGAGTGGCCTTTTGATCCAACGATCGCAATGCTTGTTCAGGCAGACCACACCGTGGAGATCGACCCTGAGCAT
>JAPOIQ010000308.1 GCA_029978815.1 bacterium | reverse complement strand
CGGTCGGTGTCGGTCACGAAGTATGGGGACAGATAGCCCTTATCGAACTGCATACCCTCGGTGAACTCGAGTTCGGTGCCGAATGTGTTCGACTCTTCAACGGTGACAACGCCGTCTTTGCCGACCTTGTCGATTGCGTCGGCGATGACCTCGCCGATTGAGCTATCGGCAGCTGAGATGGTCGCAACGTTGGCGATGTCTGACTTGTCGTCAACGTCCTTGGCCTGAGCGAGGATCGAGTCAACGGCTGCCTTGACGGCCTGCTCGATGCCCTTCTTCACACCCATTGGGTTGGCGCCTGCAGCGACGTTCTTCATGCCGACCTGCACCATTGCCTGTGCGAGCACAGTTGCGGTGGTGGTGCCGTCACCCGCGACGTCGTTGGTCTTGGTTGCGACTTCTTTCACGAGCTGTGCGCCCATGTTCTCGAAGGCATCCTCGAGCTCGATCTCCTTTGCGATGGAGACACCGTCGTTGGTAATCGTTGGAGCACCAAACTTCTTGTCGAGCACGACGTTGCGGCCCTTGGGCCCGAGGGTCACCTTGACTGCATCGGCGAGCTTGTTCACGCCGGCCTCAAGGGACTTACGGGCTTCGTCATTGAACTTCAGAACTTTTGACATGTTGTTATCTCACTTCTCCACAATTGCGAGTACGTCGCGGCCCGAAAGCACGAGTAGATCTTGTCCGTCGACAGCAACTTCAGTGCCGCCGTACTTCGAGTACAGAACAACGTCACCGACGTTGATACCGAGCGGAATCAATTCACCGCTTGCTTCGGCGCGCTTTCCTGGTCCAACAGCGAGCACTGTGCCCTGCTGTGGCTTTTCCTTTGCCGTATCTGGGATAACGAGACCAGACGCAGTCTGCGTCTCTGCCTCATTCGGCTTGACGACGATGCGGTCATCGAGCGGCTTTAGGTTCATGTTGCAGGCCTCCATGGCGTGAACAGGGGTTGATGTGATAGCGCCAGCTACTTCGTTAGCACTCATAACTGACGAGTGCTAAGGCTACGGCTACCGGTGCGAGTTAGCAACCGGCAAGCGAGAGTGCTAACCGAGATTTTTGCTCGATCCCGCAGCGTTCACGCCAACCGACCGAAGTAGTTCAATCGTTTCTGCAAGAGGTAGCCCGACAACGTTTGAGACACTTCCCGAAATTGCAGAAACAAAGCCAGCGGCCCGACCTTGAATTCCGTATGCGCCGGCCTTATCGAGCGGCTCGCCGGTGCCGACATACCAGACAATCTCTTCATCGCTCAGTGATCGGAAGGTCACTGCGGTTGTCACCAAAGCCGATTCGAGTGAATCTGCTCGCGCCACACACACCGCAGTGTGTGTGAGGTGCTCGCGCCCTGAAAGTGAACGAAGCATCGCAACCGCGTCATCGGCGTCAACCGGTTTCGCAAGGATCTCTCCGTCGCGGTCAACCGTCGTGTCTGCGGAAAGAACAACATCTAAAGGATGCAATGCACTCACTGTTTGCGCCTTGAGTTTCGCAACGCGCCTCACGTAATCGACAGCGCTCTCCCCTGGAATAGTCGACTCATCGACATCTGCTGGGACGACCACAAAATCGACCTCAAGATCGCTCAACATCGCTCGACGACGTGGCGAGCCGGATGCGAGCACAAGTTCAGCCACCCGACACCGCCATCTCTTGGGCATCATCAGGAATTGTCATATCGGTTGCAGCGTCATTAGCCGTCAGGAAACCCTCAGGAAGCGCAACTTTGATCGGGCCATTTGTATGGCCACGACGAATTCGGGCACCACCTTCAACGAGAAGGGCCGAACGGTCTACCCCAGCCAAGAGGTCTTCGAGTTCAGCGATGGTCGACACCAAGGAGAAGCGCCGTCGGGCCTCGGGCCCCACCGGGTAGCCAGTGAGATACCACGACGCATGCTTGCGAAAATCTCGCATTGCAAAGTTCTCACCATCAAGCCGTTTGCCCCTCTTCGTCACGACATCTGAGGAATAGTGATCAACGAGCGCGCGGGCGTGATCAAGCATCACATCTGCAACCTCGCCAAGACTTCTCGGTGCTGGCACCTCCCGACCAGCGAATGCCTCAACGAGATCCGAGAACAACCAAGGTCGACCGAGACAGCCTCGCCCGATCACCACTCCGTCACATCCGGTTTGGTTCATCATGTCGAGCGCATCCTGCGCTTCCCAGATGTCACCGTTACCAAGAACGGGAATGTTGTACCCGGCGTCGACAACCAATTCTTTGAGTTGAGCAATCGCACCCCACCGAGCATCTCCGGAATAGTGCTGCTCAACAGTTCGAGCGTGCATCGCCACCCAGGCGACCCCTTCATCGGCGCAGATCAACGCAGCATCACGATCGGTTCTGAAGACATCGTCAAGACCCATCCGAAACTTCGCTGTCACCGGAATCCCAAATGGTGAAT
>JAPOIQ010000220.1 GCA_029978815.1 bacterium | reverse complement strand
GCCGACACCCTTGAGTTCATTGCCTCGAATATCACATCAAATATTCGTGAGCTTGAAGGTGCTCTCATCCGAGTTACGGCCTATGCCTCGCTGAACGGTGTGCCAATCACCACCGATCTTGCGAAGTCGCAACTGTCAGATCTCTTGACCGAGTCGGTGGTAAAGCCGCGGACCGACATGGAACTTCTGGTTGAGATGGCCGACATCCTTGGTTACGAAGTCGACGCCTTGCGAGGAAAGAGTCGTCAGCGGCCACTGGTTACCTCCCGCCAGATTGCGATGTACGCCTTTCGCGAACTCACCGACCTCAGTTATCCGAGCATCGCTCGACTCTTTGGTGGCCGCGATCACACGACCGTCATTCACGCTGTCGAGAAAATTCAACGACAAATGGGCGAACGCAAACAGATTTACGAACAGGTCACCGATCTCTTGCAGCGGTTGAAGTCATGATGGCTGTGGATGCAATCGTGGACATCGTGTGGCTAACCAGTGGACAACGGACAGCCATCGTGGACACATCCACTGAATCACACGCGTGTAACCGTCGCGCAGGGGATATCGGTGGGATTTCCTGTGACGACGAATATGCGCATTGTGCTGGGGCGATTCACCGTTATCCCCAATCCACAGCACCTACTATCACTAATACTCTGTATATGCCCTCTATGGGGAAAAGGACCATCCTGTGAAATTTCGATGTGAACGTGAAATCCTTGCGACTGCATTAGCGACTGCCGGACGTGGCGCAACAAACTCAACCGGCACGTCTCCAGTGCTGTCGGGAGTCCGCTTAGACGTAGCGGACGACGTACTGACCATCACTGGTACCGATCTCGAACTCACGATCAGAGTGTCGGTTCCCGTCGGGATGGAGGCAGCTGGCTCAACCGTCATCCCAGCTCGCCTTACCGCTGACATCGTGAAGGCGCTTCCAGCCGGGAGTGTCGATATGGAACTCACCGCTGACAATGTTTCGATCTCCGCTCAGCGCAGCCAGTTCTCTGTGCGGCCAATGGCGGTCGCCGATTTTCCTTCAATCGGATCACCTTCAAGTGAGCCATTTGTTCTTTCAGGCTCGACGATGTCGGCTGCGCTTAGCCAGGTCGTCCGAGCGGCGAGCACCGACGAAGCTCGTCAGCAGTTGACGGGTGTTCTCATTGTGTCTGAAGATGACGCAGTCCGGATGGTTGCTACCGACTCATATCGCTTGGCGGTTCGTGATCTTGATGAAGGGGCGCTCCTTGGAGCGGGTCAACAAGTTCTTGTTCCTGCGCGCGCATTAAACGAGGTTCAACGGTTGGTCAGCGGAGAGGATGACCTCAAGGTGTACCTCGGTGAGAACGACGTGGTGTTCGAAATCGGTGACGTTCGTCTAACGACCCGTCTCATCGCCGCGGAGTATCCGAACTATCGCAATTTGTTGCCAAGTTCATATCCCAATGTCGTGACAATCGGCCGGGAAGCACTTCTCGATGCGCTCCGCCGGGTCCGCCTACTTGCCCAGGGTGGTGCGACTCCTGTTCGTCTTCAACTTGAACAAGATCATGTGATCTTGTCGGCGATTACCACAGATGTTGGTGAAGCCTCTGAACAGGTCGACGCGAGTTTTGAGGGTGAACCGATGACGGTCGCGTTCAACCCTGACTATTTGGCTGCGGGTGTTGACGCGGTCGACGGCGATGAAGTTCGTCTTGCGGTCGTTGATCCGATGAAACCAGCGGTTCTCCGCGGCGTCGGCCACGATGAATACCTCTACCTTCTCATGCCAGTTCGGGTGCCGTAGTTCCGCATCATGCTCGTAGAGCGCCTCGAACTTGTCGACTTCAGAAACTATTCGCACGCAACCTTCGATCTCACGGCTGGGATCACCTGTGTCATCGGCCAGAACGGTCAAGGCAAGACGAACCTCGCTGAGGCTTTGGCATATCTTTCTGGTCTGAGTTCATTTCGACAGGTTCATTCTGATGCGCTCATACGCGTGGGTGCAGATCAAGCGATTATCCGGGCAACGATTGTTGATGACGACGGCAGGACATCGTTAGTTGAGGTGGAGATTGCGCGAACGGGTCGGGGTCGTATTCAGGTCAACCGTCAGCGCCTGCAACGAACCCGCGATCTCCTGGGAACCGTTCGAACATCGGTGTTCTCCCCAGACGATCTCGCTCTCATAAAAGGCGGACCGGCTGAGCGTCGGCGACTACTCGATGACGCCCTTGTCTCCCTTGCAGCAAAAAATGATGCGTTACGGCTCGAGGTTGACCGAGTGCTCAAGCAACGAAACACATTGTTGCGTCAGTGTGGCGGACGGCTCGATGACGAGGTTTCGGCCACCCTTGATGTTTGGGATGCTCGGTTTGTTGATGTCGGTGAGCGTCTCGGGCATGGCCGGGCGGTCCTCGTACAGCGCCTTCAGCCATTTGTGAATGAGGCATACACCCAGTTGGCTGGCGGGTCACACAACGTTGTGTCGATCTATGACCCGATTTGGCGACAACAAGGATTGGCCACGGCACTTTCAGAGGCCCGGTCTGATGACATTCGTCGGGGGGTCTCGACGGTCGGTCCACACCGCGATGAGTTGGACCTCTTCATCAACGATCTACCCGCTCGGACCCACGCGTCACAAGGGGAACAACGTACGTTGGCGTTGAGTTTGCGTCTCGGCACCCATCGTTTGGTGACAGAGCATGTTGGCTCAAGCCCGATTCTGATTCTCGATGACGTGTTGTCAGAACTTGACGACGATCGCGCAACAGCGCTGTTACGTGAATTGCCGGCTGGACAAGTGGTGATCACGACGGCGTCGCCACTTCCAGATGAGGCATCTCCTGATCGAGTGCTTCGTATCCACAACGGTACGGTGATGGGCGATGTCTGATGACGATGTGATTTCCCTGTCGGCGTCGCTTGATGCAGTCGTGCGGTCGCTGAGAGGACCAAGCCGAGCGGAAGTTGGCGGAATTTTTGGCCGCTGGGAAGAAGCCGTTGGTGACTATGTGGCTCGACATGCCCGCCCATCGCGGTATGAAGAAGGCCTGTTGGTGGTTGATGTCGACGAACCTGCATGGGTGACCGAGATCGAGTTCAGAACAGAAGAAATCTCACGGCGCCTGTTTGAGGTAGCTCAGGTAGAGGTGTCAACGATTGAGGTAAGGGTGGCGCGGCGGCGGCGCTGATTCCGGCATGATGTGGCATGGCTTCTCAACTTCTTGAGCAACTCCGAGCTGATCTGAACGCAGCGATGAAAAGTCGCGATCAGGTGACGACGTCAACGATCCGCATGGTGTTATCAGCCATTCAAGTTGCGTCGGTGGCCGGTGATGAAGCTGCAGATCTTTCTGACCAAGAAATCATCGCCGTGCTGCGGTCGGAAGCGAAACGGCGCGTTGAAGCAGCCGAACTTTACGAACAGGCCGGTCGGACCGAGCGAGATGATGCCGACCTCGGTGGTGCCGCCACCGATATCAACCACCATGGAGCCGGTTGCTTCAGAG
>JAPOIQ010000272.1 GCA_029978815.1 bacterium | reverse complement strand
CGCAATTGGCAACGTCCTGGTCGCTCCGGGGAAGTTGCCGGCAAACGTAATCGTTGCACCAAACTCCCCGAGAGCACGGGCCCACGTCAACACTGCTCCGGCGACAATTGCAGGACGTGTCGCAGGGAGGGTTACCCGGGAAAAGACATACCAAGGAGAAGCCCCAAGGGTGCGTGCGGCGTCCTCAACGTTCGTGGAGGCCCGAGCGAAGCCCGATTCGACCGTGAGAACAAGAAAGGGCATCGCCACGAACAACTGCGCAATGATCACCGCGGGCATGGTGAATGGAAGGCGCAAGCCAAACCAGTCATCAAGCACTTGGCCGACGACTCCCCGTCGCCCGAGGGAGGCGAGCAGAGCAACACCGGCAACCACTGGAGGAAGCACCATCGACAACGTGCACAGTCCTCTCACAATTTGTCGACCCGGCATCGTCGAACGAGCAAGGAGCCATGCCAACGGCACTCCCAGAATCACAGCGAGCGAAGTCGTCACCAGACTCGTCACCACCGACAACACGAGTGCTTCAACCGTTGCGTCATTTCCTAACGCATCAAAGAGTGACGACCAAGGAACCCTGATCGCAAGAGCCACCAACGGAAGCACAAAGAACACGACCGCAAGAATCCCCAGCACAGATAGAACGATCGGGATCTGCGCCTCGTCGCGTTGCCGCTTACTCATGGCAGAACAAAACCCTGTCGGGTTAACGCTTGCTCACCGCGGAATCCGAGGAGTTCGGAGATCATTTCATCAGAACGGCCTGTCCCTTCTGAAAGTTGCAGAGCGACGTATTCGACCGACACCAAATCAGCCTGAGGAATGTCGATGAACTCAACATCGCTCGAACTCTTCGCATCGGTTAGGTAGACAATGCCTGCGTCGACCTCACCGAGAGTCACTTTCGCTAGAACCGCCCGCGCATCAGCTTCAAAGGTCACTGGTGACACCTCAACATCGGCTGCGATGAGCATCGACTCAGAATATGTGCCGAGCGGAACTCCTGGCGCTGCAAGAGCAAGCAGCACATCTGAACGGGAGAGATCGTCGAGCGTTTCGATTCCCAATGGATTGCCGGCCTCCACCGCAATCACTAAAGAATTTCGCGCAATCACCTGCGGCGCTGATACTCCAAACCCCGCAGCAAGCAAGTTGTTGACCTGCTGGCGATCGGCTGAAATAAACACGTCGACAGGTGCACCGTCAGCCACCTGAGCCGCAAGGCTCGCCGAGCTCGCAAATGACAAAATGACTCCAAAAAATGCGGATTCCTCATCTGTTGATAGCTCAGTCAACACGTCAACAAGTGAAGAGGCTGCGAACACAACAGCGTCGTGATCGCCCTCAGCACTCAATCCGCAGGAAGCAAGCAGAGAACCTGCAAGCAGCAGTTGAACAATCGAGCGCACGCCTGAAACCTACCTCGTTCCTCGTCGGCCGACGTTGAGCGTCACCGCTACGATGGGAACGGAAATTCCAGCAACATGCAGGGGGAAATTCATGAGTGCAGATTCGTATACCGCCGGCGCGACCGATGTGCCTCTCATCGAGGACACGATCGACGCCAACCTCCGAGCAACCGTCGCCGCTCACGGTGATCGTGAAGCGCTCGTTGTTCGGCATCAAGGAATTCGTTGGTCGTACCGTGAGCTCGATGCGCAAGTCGACCGTCTCGCTCGAGCGCTCTACGCCAGCGGACTCAACGTCGGCGATCGTGTCGCCCTATGGTCACCAAATCGGTACGAATGGGTACTTGCCCAATACGCAACTGCGCGCATTGGAGCAATCATGGTCTGCATCAATCCCGCATACCGCACACATGAGCTCGAATTTGCGCTGAACCAATCGGGCTCGGTCATGCTGCTTGCTGCGCCTGAGTTTAAAACAAGCGACTACAGACAGATGTGGGCTGATGTCGCCGAACAGTGCCCAGAGATTCGGGAGGCGATCTTCTTCGATGACCCGACGTGGGACGCACTCCTAGGTCGTGCCGAAAAGGCCACGAGTGACCAAGTCAAGGAGCGTTCCGACGGTTTGGTGAACACCGACCCGATCAATATCCAGTACACCTCAGGCACCACGGGTTTACCGAAGGGCGCAACATTGACCCATCGCAACATTCTCAACAACGGATACTTCGTTGGGGAAGCCTGCGGCTATACAGAACACGATCGCGTCTGTATTCCAGTGCCGTTCTACCACTGCTTCGGAATGGTGATGGGCAACCTCGGCTGCACAAGCCACGGTTCGACAATGGTCATCCCCAATGACGCATTCGAGCCGGTATCCGTTCTCGCGGCCGTTCAGGAAGAGAAGTGCACCTCGCTCTACGGAGTTCCGACAATGTTCATCGCTGAACTCGGTGTACCAGAGTTTGAGTCGTACGACCTTTCGAGCCTTCGCACCGGAATTATGGCTGGCTCGCCCTGCCCCGTCGAGGTGATGAAGCAGGTCATTGAACGAATGAATATGGATGACGTCACGATCGCTTATGGCATGACAGAGACATCCCCGGTATCGACGCAAACCGGGGCAGATGACTCAATTGACAAGCGCGTTGGCTCGGTAGGTCGAGTCCACCCTCATGTTGAGATCAGAGTTGCCGACCCAGAAACTGGCGAGACGGTCCCCCGAGGAGAATCTGGAGAGTTCCAAACCCGCGGATATTCGGTCATGTTGGGTTACTGGAACGAAGAAGAGAAAACGGCGCAGGCAATCGATTCTGAGGGCTGGATGCACACGGGCGACCTGGCAGTGATGGATGTTGACGGCTACGTCAACATCACCGGCCGAATCAAGG